>JAOZOT010000092.1 GCA_029933115.1 Anaerolineae bacterium
AGGGATCTCGCCTGATGTAGCGCGCATCTACTTCTCGGTTCTGTGTCGGGCTCGGATCGTCACTTTGAAGACCAACGGGCGCTCTGAGTGGATTCTGCGACAAGGGATTAACACCATAGATGACATCAGACTTCGTATTCCCCGCGAGAAATTTGACGAGATTTCTAACCTGTATCTCCGGCTCGGCCAAATCGAATCAATGACGTCACCTGAAACGGAACCCGAGCACAACTGAGACCGAATGTAAAGGAGAGGGGAATCATGCGAGAGAGAATTCAAGTCCTTCGTTTTGGCCTAAACGTTCTCGCCCGCCCGCCACCAGCGATCCAATAAATGAAGGACAAATCCTCCCCAACACTCCCTCAGCGGCCGGTGAGCCCGGCCAATCCATTGCCCACGATGAGCCCGATAAAGCCCGCCAGAACAAAATCCCACTGGCCCAGGGCCATCAGAATGAGCAGAATGAAAATCACCATCAGGCTCACCCACAAGTGCGGGTGGTCACGCTCAGTATTTGAGGGCTTTTCCGTCCGGCGGGCTTTTGAATCCTTCACTCTTCTCCCTCTCTGGGTTTGCGCAGCAGGCTTCGTCGCGAGCCTTCGGCGTTAGGCCCTCGGCCTCGCTGCGCAAGCCCTCTCTGGGCACAACGCCGATACCTACCACTGTCGCTGGAAGACGAGGTCGTATGAGCCATCGCATGTATAGCGTTTCTGCTCACATTCTTCGTCGGTCAGACCCTCGCACTCTCCCGCTGCTCTGAGATCCCAGGCCGGTGGCACCCGGTCCACGTGCTCCGCAATCTCGCTTCTGTCTTTGCCGTAGGTCCTCCCCGACGCATCCCTCTCAACCCAGACCCATTGTTCACCCCACATCAGGTATTCAGCTTTGCCTGGGCCTTTGTCACCGGTTGTGATTTCCACATCCTCTGTATTGGGATCAGGGTCGGTAACCTTCAGGACAACACCGTTTAAAGGCGCACCGCTGATGTCCACCACAGTGATAAAGATGGTATGTCCACCTCGACCACACATCAATTGCCTTTTGATGACCTTAAAGTCCTTGTCAGGTATCGGAGTCGGAGTGGGGGCTGGCGGGGCTGTTGGCTCTGGTGTGTTGGTCGGGGGCGGCGGTGCCGGCGTGTTTGTGGGTGCCGGCGTATCCGTGGGCACCGGTGTGTCTGTGGGAGGGACAGGCGCGGGCGTATCCGTCGGGGTCGTTGTCGGGGTGTCTGTCGGCAATGGTGTATCTGTAGCCATAGCTATCGCCGTCGGAGTAACGGCGCCGGTAGGCGTAAAAGTCGGCTTGGGCGTTTTGGTCGGCGTCGGAGTGGGAGGCTGGGAAAGGGCGAGAGCCTTGCACCCCATTGCGACAAGGACCAGGAACAGGTATCCAACAACAAGCTTCCGCAACATGAAATTCACCTCGCTTACTCAAGTAAGGTATTGAGTCACAGTTCGACTTCGAGGCCCAGGCCCAGCTTGTTTGCTTCCTCCAGAACCTTCCTGGCCACCGAGACGTCTTGGACGGCGTTGCCTACCGATTTGAAGAAGGTGATTTCTTCGTCGCTCTCACGGCCACGCTTTGTCCCTGCTGCAATCTCGCCCAACTCGGCGTAGATGTCGTCCTCAGAGATGAGACCCTTTTGCCGAGGGATGATCAGATCACCGGCTTCAGCCCAGCAAGCCCCCCGCGAATCCACCACCAGCCGGGCCCTTTTGATGGTCTCTTCCGGGATTTCTTGCATCTCGGGAGTGAAGGCCCCGATGGCGTTGATGTGCACGCCGGCCTTGAGGTCGGCGTCGGCGAAGACAGGGGATTTGGAGGTGGTGGCTGTGCACAAGACGTCGGCTTCCCGCACCGCCTCGGTGGGAGAAGAGGCCACGATAACATCGCCGGGGATACGTCCACCCCGCTCTCGCATCTCCTCAGCGTACCTCTCGGCCGCTTCGCGGTTGACGTCGTACACCCACGCCTTCTCGATGTCTCGCACCTGACAGACCGCCTCCAACTGGGTGCGGCCCTGAGCTCCGGCTCCAAAGACGGCGGCCACACGAGCGTCCGGGCGAGCCAGGAGGTCAGTGGCCGCTCCCGAAGCTGCCCCGGTGCGGAGGGCCGTCAAGTAGGTTCCATCCATGACGGCCGCGGGGCACCCCGTCTCGGCGTCCACCACCGCCACCAGCGCGTGAATAGTAGGCAGACCTCCCTCCAGGTTGCGGGGGAAGACGGAGACAATCTTCACGCCCAGGTCGTCGCTCTCCTGGAGGTAGGCAGGCATAAAGAGAGTGACGCCCTCGTGTTGAGCTATCTCCAGTTGGGTGCGGATGGGCACTACGGCCTTACCGGCCGAAAGCTGGGCGAAAGCTCCTTTCACGATCTCGATGGCCTGGGCCATCGAGACAGCCCGTCGGACATCATCCTGAGAGAGTACACGCAATTTCATTGTTATCGCTCCCCAAGGTACGCTTTCCGCACTCGCTCGTCGCCCATCAACTCTTCGGCTGTGCCCTCCAGGACGATGTTGCCTGTCTCCAGAACGTAGCCCTTGTCGGCCAGCTTCAGGGCGGCGCGGGCGTTCTGCTCTACCAGCAGGATGGTCACACCCTGCTCGTTGATCTCGCGGATGGTTTGGAAGATGGCCTTGACCAACATGGGAGCCAGACCCAGTGACGGTTCATCCAGCATCAGGAGTTTGGGGCGCGCCATCAGTGCCCGCCCAATGGCCAACATCTGCTGCTCACCGCCGGACAGAGTGCCGGCGATCTGGTTCTTTCGCTCTTCCAGGCGGGGGAACAGCTTGAAGACTCGTCGGCGGTTTTCTTCAATGGCCTCTTTGTCACCGCCCAGACTGTAGGCCCCCATGCTCAGGTTCTCGTTCGTGGTCAAGGTAGTAAAGACAGCGCGACCCTCAGGAGCCTGGGAGATGCCACGGTACACAATCTCGTGGGCGGGCACGTTGTTCAGTTCCTCACCCTGGAAGACTATCCGCCCCTCTCGGGGCCTGAGCAATCCCGAAATAGTCCTGAGAGTAGTAGTCTTGCCCGCCCCATTGGCTCCGATGAGAGTCACAATTTCTCCCTCGTTCACAGTCAGAGAAATGCCCTTCAAAGCGTGGACGTGTCCGTAATAAGTATGAAGGTTCTCTATTTCCAAAAGAGCCATCTCTCACTCCTCTTCCTCTCCAAGGTACGCCTCAATGACGCGAGGGTTGGCTTGCACCTCGGCCGGAGTGCCTTCAGCGATCTTGGCCCCATTATCCAGCACTACGATGCGATCCGAGATACCCATCACTACCTTCATGTCGTGTTCGATGAGGAAAATGGTGATCCCTGTATCGCGAATCTGGCTGATGAGGTCCATCAACTCGGCGGTCTCTTGCTCGTTGAGGCCGGCTGCCGGCTCATCCAAGATCAGGAGTGTAGGATCTGTAGCCAGAGCCCGGGCGATCTCCAGACGACGCTGCAAACCATAGGGCAAATTCTTGGCCAGTTCATCCCTCATCTCCGCCAGGCCCATGAATTCCAGATGGCGCTCTGCATCCTGGACAATCTTTTGCTCTTCTTCACGCTGATTTTTGGTGCGGAATATGGCCCCCCACAGACCGGCTCTGGTGCGGCAGTGCCGTCCGGCCATTACGTTCTCCAAAACTGTCAGATTGCGGAACAGACGGATGGTCTGGAAGGTGCGGGCAATCCCCTTTTCGACAATCTGATGGGGGCGAGGCCGCAGTACGGGGAGCTTTATCAGGCCACGCGCCAGCCGAGCAATCCCCCACCCTGCTACGAGAGCGAGAAGGATAACCAAGGCCAGGAAGGACACCGAGGCCGGGAATCCTTCTGCGGTCGCTCGCCGGATCGCCAGGGCCAGTATCAGGCCAATCAAGCCGGAGAGGCAGATCACCAGAGCGTCGAAGACAGGTGAAGCCAGGAACGTTTCCCAGGGGCTTTCGGAGGGTCTGACGATTGTCTGACCGTTGAAAGATATCTCTCCATGAGTGGGAGGATAAACCCCGGTGATCAGGTTGAAAACGGTGGTCTTGCCGGCGCCGTTGGGCCCGATCATGCCCAGGATTTCACCTTTATAAACTTGGAAATCCAGATTGTCAACGGCAACCAGGCCGCCAAAATTTTTGGTCAGAGCCTTCGCTTCTAGAAGTACCATTGGCCTACCTCAGCGTATGTCAAATGGTCACAGTGGATTCCGTTTCCGCTTGCGACGGACGTACCATCCGCCGCTCGGCTGCCGGATTGCCCACAGCGCCAATCCGGCAGGAGCACTTTCACCCCGCGCTCGGCCCGGATTTGTAATCCGGGCCCACAGCGGCCACTTGCTCCCGCCGGATGGCAAATCCGGCGGGAGCAGATGAGTAGATACCCCGCAGGGGCACTCTGCTCACTACCCGGCCTGAGCTCCGGCCACCTCCTCGCGGGCTGCTTCCAATTCGTAGCGGAAGCGACGGCTGGGCCAAAAGCCCTCGGGACGGAAGACCATCATGACGATCATGGCCGTCCCAAAGGCTAGCATCCGCCACTGCTGGATGTTGGCCAGCCAGGTCCGCAACAACTCTGGCAGGACAATCATACCCACAGTCCCCACCAACACCCCAGGGATTGAGCCGGTGCCTCCCAGGACGACGATGCAGAACATGATACAAGATTCCCAGAAGGAAAAAGTTTCCGGGGCAATCACCGTCACCCAACTGGCGTAGAGGTTGCCCGCCACGCCGGCCCAGGCCGCTCCGATGGCGAAAGCCAGCAGCTTGGCCCGCACGGTGTCAATGCCCATGGCCTCGGCGGCCAATTCGTCCTCTCGGATGCACATCCAGGCTCGTCCCAGGCGCGAGTTCTCCAGACGCCGCATGGCAAAAATGGTGAAGGCCACAAAAGCCAGGAAAAGGTAGAAATAAGCAGTGTGTCCCCTTAGAACCAGCGAATGATCTCTGACGGCCAGCCCCAGGACCTTCAAAATGGGCAGGTCTTTGATCCTCTCCGCCAATGAGCCTATAGGGATTCCGGGGCGGGCGATGCCAAAGATGCCATTGGGCCCACCGGTGAACACGGCGTCGCTGAGGGCATCGGTGAGGAACCCGAGGCCGGGGATTTTGCCCAGGAAGACCAGGCTTTTCACGTCGTTGCGCAAGGCAATGCGCACAATTTCCCCAAACCCAATGGTAACGATGCACAAATAGTCGCCCCGGAGGTGGAGGATGGGGCGGCTGATCAGAACGGCAAAGACCATCGCTACCAGGCCGCTGATAGGAAGCAGGACCAAGATAGGGATGTGGAACTGGGTGCTCAGGATAGCCGTGGTGTAGGCTCCTACGGCATAGAAAGCCGCGTGGCCCAACTGAAACAGCCCAGCGTAGCCCAGGATAATGTTGAGGCTCAATCCCAACAAGGCGTAGATGAAGAAAAAGTTGGCCACCTGAATCCAGCGATCACTCTTCTGGCCATAGAGAGCAATCATAATCAGAGGATACAGTATGGCCAGGACAGCCACAGCAGAATACCACCAGCGCGCATCCACACGTTTGATAAAATCCTTCATACTCGACATCCCCTTCCAGTATCTTCTCAGAGACCCTTGGGGTTTAGGACCCCAAGAGCCTTCACAGCTTTTCAGCTACCCGTTCGCCTAACAACCCTGTCGGCCTGAAGATCAAGATGAGGATAAGGATGAAGAAGGCGATGGCATTCTTCCAGGCATCGGATACAAAACCTGTGGCGAAAGCCTCAATGATACCCAGCAAGAGCCCGCCCACCATTGCCCCCGGAATGTTGCCGATGCCTCCCAGAATAGCAGCGGTAAAAGCTTTGAGGCCATAGACCCACCCCAGGGTAAAGTAGATTCGCCCGTAGTACAGGCCGACCATGATGCCCCCGGCCGCCCCCAAAGCCGGCCCGATGACAAAGACCAGCGTGATGATACCGTTAACGTTGATACCCATCAAACGCGAGGTGTCGTGGTCGAGAGCCACAGCGCGTATGGCCGTGCCCACTCGAGTGTAATGGATGAAGATGTAAAGAGCCGCCATCAGCAGGAAGGCCGTCACCAGCATGGCCACCTGCATCAGAGTCAGTCGGGCTCCCCCTATGGCCCACCTCACGTCGGGGATGACTTCCTTGGGATATGAGCGGTATTTGGCTCCATAGATGAGCATGACGGCGTTTTCCAAGAAAATCGAAGCCCCCAGAGCCGAGACAACCGGCGCCAACCTCCCGGCCCGGCGCAACGGGCGGTAGGCCGTGCGTTCCAGAACGACGCCGGCGATAGCCACGATAACCATCACAATCAGGAATATGGGCAACAAGTACCAAAGCAGTTGGCCGGAAAGGCCCGCGCCGATGAGCATACCGAGGAAAGTGAAACCCAGGTATGCCCCCGACATAAAGAGATCGCCGTGAGCAAAGTTAATCAGTTTCAGAACACCGTAGACCATAGTGTAGCCCAAAGCGATCAGGGCGTAAAAAGAGCCAATGGTGAGACCATTCACGAGTTGCTGCAAGAACACCGGTCCAGACAGCCGATAGCCCGTCAAGACCAAAACCGCAGCCAGAAACAGTGAGATAAAGGCGTAGAACCAACCTTGCTGATACCAGGGCCGAAACGTGGCCTCCATAGACTAGACCTCCTCGTTGATGAGAATGTCACCTTCAACACCGGCATAAGCGCCGATTGGGCCTGCGCAGCAGGCCTTCGCGAGCCTTCGGCCCGAGACTTTCGAGACGCTCAGACCGGGGGCTCCCGGGCTTCGGTGCAAGCGCCGATTGCAAATGAGAGGGAGTTCAAGGGACCTTCCCCGAACTCCCTGCTTGTCAGCAAAGACTCAAATTCGGCCTTTTCACCTGTGACCCAGGCCGCAATCGCCGTTCTCCAGGCCGTTGCCCATTTTCCTCAAGCTGATAACCGTCTTTGCCATACACGATACCTTATTAGCTGATAGGTGAATAACCGACAGGCCCATTATAGCATAAAAGCATAGTCAAGTCAAAGGGGCTATAGGAGCAATTTCAAGCAAAGCCATGAGCCTCCCTTTGAGTATAGAAGAGAGTCAGGTGCTCCTCCATCATCTCGCGGATGGGCAGGTGATAAGGGCATTTCTCTTCGCACTCACCGCACCGGGCACAGTTCTCCGCCAAGGGCACGATTTCAGTCCCCCACTTGGGGAAGAAACTTTCCGCGGGGAAACGCTTCATCATGCTTTCCAAGATCATGATCATCTGGATGGGCACGCCCTCTGGACAGGGTTGGCAGTAGCCGCAGCGACGGCAGAAGCGCGTCCCCAATCTGGCCCGCAATCGTTCCATCTCGGCCTCCTCGGCCGGAGTCATTTGCGGGTCACCATCCATGACGGCGATGATTTCCTCAATCTCCTCGACTTTTTCGATGCCCACAAGGATGGCAGTTTCGGGAAACCGGCGCAGATACTTGAAGGCGACAGTCGCATTCTCCAATAACCCGCCCCCCATGGGCTTCATGACGATGAAACCGACGTCGTGCTCCTGGGCCAAGGGGATGAGTTTCTCTGCGGCTTCATCGCTGATAAAGTTGAAGGGAAACATCACGGTCTCGAAAAAGCCCGATTTCGTAGCTTCCAGGGCTACTTCCATCGAGTGAGAGGTGATGCCAATGTGCCCTACCTGGCCCGCTGCCTGGGCCTCTCTGATCACATCGAGAGGGCCGCCCGGGGCCAAGGACTTTTCATAGTCCTCAAAGTTGCTGACGCAATGCAGTTGGTAGAGGTCAATGTGATCCACCCCAAGGCGCTTCAGGCTGAGTTCCAGATGCTGGCGTAGTTCTGAGCCTTCGCGCGCGTGAGACTTGGTAGCCAGGATCAGCCCCTCGCGACGACCGGCAATGGCCCGCCCAATGCGCTCCTCACTATTGCCATACATGTTGGCCGTGTCAATAAAGTTGATGCCCAAATTCAGGCAGTGCCTGACCACTTCTATAGCTTCTCCCTCCGGGGGGCGCTGGATGGGGATGCCTCCTAACCCCACTGCCGAGACCATCAGCTCGGTTTTGCCTAATCTGACCCTGTCCACTTTACCCTCCGCGTTAAGTTTCCCGATCTGCGCCATACCAATGGCGCCTGCCCCCAATCCTAGCACATTTGGCCTGCAACGTCAAGCAGGCTTGACTTGGCCCTGGATTGCATGTATACTACCAGCGTGGTGTGACCATCGCGCCGTCGCTGAAGCGCCCATTACGAACAAGAGCCAGTGAGATTCCGAAGGAGCAGCGAGAGCAGGCGAGTGGTTACCTGCCAACTTATAAATGAGGAGATGGACTCATGAGAGAAGTCACTGTAGCTGTGGTGCAGATGCATCCCCGCCTGGCCGAGGTCGAGGAGAACTTGGCCCGCATGTCGGATTTTATGGAGAAAATCTGCACCGAGCAGAACGTGGACCTGATTGTATTCCCAGAATTGACCACGACCGGTTACGAGTGTGGGGTGCGCTTCACCGAGCTGGCCGAACGGGTGCCGGGCCACACCGTCAACTACCTGGCCGAGCGAGCCTCAGCCTTCAGCACCTACTTGGCCTTTGGCATGGTAGCCAAAGAAAAAGTAGAAAGCATCCTTTATAATGCGGCTGTTCTCATCGGCCCAGACGGCGAGGTTCTGGGACAGTACCACAAGGTGCATCCGCGTGGCGAAGAGCGCCTCGCCTTCCGGCCTGGCTACCGCTACCTGGTTTTGGAAACCAGCTTCGGCAATGTGGGCCTCCTCCTCGGCTGGGACCTGGCTTTCCCCGAAACAGCCCGTAGCCTGGCTCTGGAGGGAGCGGAACTCCTCTGCGTCTGCGCCAACTGGGAGCATCCTCACGCTGACGAATGGCGGACCTACGCCCTGGCCCGCGCTTACGAAAACTCTATTTTCGTAGCCGCTGCCAACCGCGTGGGTGAGGAATACACCTACTCCTTCTTTGGCGAGAGCATGGTAGTAGGACCACGGGGCGAACTGTACGCCTCTATTGACGAAGAGATCGAGGGCTATGCCATCGCCAAGATTGACTTGGACAACGTGCGAAAATTCCGCGAGGAGTTCCAATTCATGCAGTGCCGCCAGCCCCAGACCTACCGGGCGATTGTCAGGAAGTACTAAAGCTCGCATTCGATTTTGGAGAAGTCCGCATGTAAACGTGGGCAAGTGATCGAGTGGGACATGCTCCCACACAGAAGAGGGAAAATAGGGAGGAGCAAAAATGGCAGAGGACAAACTGGCCTTCATCCGTGAGGACATGGCCAACTTGCAGGAATCAAAGCTGTTCATCAACATCCGCACCATCCAATCACCGGCCGACGCCTGGATGATAGTGGACGGCAGAAAGGTGCTCAACTTCTGCACCAACAACTATCTGGGTCTGGCCAACCATCCCAAGATCAAAGAAGCGGCCAAGAAAGCCATTGACGAGTGGGGGGTAGGGCCGGCGGCTGTGCGTACCATCGCCGGCACCCAATCGCTGCACCTCCAGTTGGAGAAGCGGCTGGCCGCATTCAAAGAGGTGGAGGACGCGCTGTACGTCCAGTCAGGGCTATGCGCCAATCAGGCGGCTATCCCGCCCTTGGTGGGCAGGGAGGACGTTATCTTTTCCGATCGGCTGAACCACGCTTCCATCATTGACGGCTGCCGGCTCTCCAGGGCCAAGATCATCGTCTACGAGCACTGCGACCCGGCCGACTGCGAACGAGTGGTCAAGGAGAACATCGGGAACTACCGCCGGGGGCTGCTGGTCACCGACGGGGTATTCTCGATGGACGGTGACATTGCCCCCCTGGACAAGCTCTACGAGATAGCCGAGCGATACGGGCTGATGACTATGGTGGACGATGCTCACGGTGAGGGGGTATTGGGCCAGGGCCGGGGTATCGTGCATCACTTTGGCCTGCACGGCAAGTTCGATGTGGAGATTGGGACACTGTCCAAGGCTTTCGGGGTAGTGGGAGGCGTCATCGCCGGCAAGAAGATCATCGTAGACTATATGCGGCAGAAAGCGCGGCCCTTCCTCTTCTCCAGCGCCGTCACCCCGGCCGACACGGCCGCCTGCCTGGCTGCCGTGGACCTGCTGGAGGAGTCCACCGAGCTGGTAGACAAGCTGTGGCAAAACACCGAGTACTTCAAAGGGGAGATGAAGAGACTGGGATTTGACACCGGCCACAGCGAGACACCCATCGTGCCCATTATGCTGGGCGAGGCCGCCCTGGCCAAACAGTTCTCGGCCCGGCTTTTCGAGGAAGGCGTGTTTGCTATGGCCATCGGCTTTCCCACCGTGCCTCGGGGCCAGGCCCGCATCCGGGTGATGAACACCGCTGCCCACAGCCGAGACGACCTGGACAAGGGACTGGAGGTCTTTGAAAAGGTGGGGAGGGAATTAGGGGTGATCGCCCCCTGACAGCGTGCAGTCCCT
>JAOZOT010000542.1 GCA_029933115.1 Anaerolineae bacterium
GAGAAAATGTATGATTTTTGTCAGAACCTGGACGTTCTTTTGCGGAAGCTCAGCCTCAGCGGCGTTCCCTCAAAACCGTATCTTTCCCGCAGCCGGTTCTCGATGTAACGCTCGTAGGAGAAGTGGACCAGACGGGTGTCGTTGACGAAGAAAATAAAGGTAGGTGGGTCTACCGCAGCTTGAGTAGCATAGTAGAACTTCAGGCGTTTGCCTCCTTTGGAGGGGGGGCTATGGCGGGCTACGACTTCCATCATGATACGGTTCAACTCTGAGGTGGGGATGCGCACCAGCCTTTCCTTTTGCACTCGCAAGGCCGTGGGCAGGACCTTGTTCACCCGTTGGCCGGTCAGAGCAGAGATAAAGAGCACGGGCACATAGTCCAAAAATTTAAGGTCGGCCCGGATGCGTTTGGTGTATTCGAGCATGGTGTAGGTGTCTTTTTCCACCAGGTCCCACTTGTTGACTAACACCACCACGCTCTTGGCCGCCTCTAAAATATAACCGGCGATGTGGGCATCCTGAGCGGTGACCATCTCTGTGGCCTCAATGAGGAGTAGCACCACATCGGCTCGCTGGATAGCCCGCAAAGCCCGCAGCACGCTGTATTGCTCGAGGCCTCGCTCGATGCGGCCACGGCGACGGATGCCCGCGGTGTCAATGAGGACGATGGGCACCCCTTCCCATTCCAAGTAGGTGTCAATGGCATCCCGCGTAGTGCCGGGGATTTCACTGACGATGGCTCGCTCCTGGCCCAGCAATTTGTTGAGCAGAGAGGATTTGCCCACGTTGGGCCGCCCCACGATGGCGATTTTGATGGCTTCAATCTTCTCGGCCTCTTGCACCGGCAAGGAAGCCACCACATCATCCAGGAGGTCTCCTGTGCCCGTGCCGTGCAGGGCCGAGATAGGGTAGGGATCGCCCAGGCCCAGGGCGTAGAACTCTACAGCGGCCTCGCGCCTGGCCTGGTTGTCGGCTTTGTTGGCGGCCAGGAACAGCGGTTTTTGAGAACGCCGCAGCACGTCGGCCACGTCCTCGTCGCCGGCCACCAAGCCATCTATGACGTCAACCATAAAGATAATGGCGTCTGCCTCGGCAATGGCAACTTCGGCCTGAGTTCGTATCTGTTCAACGTAGTGAGGTGAGGCCACTGAAAGGGGTGGGGGTTTCCCCTCCGTATGCGGCCGGCCGGGGACGGCCACTCCTATCTCCAGCCCCCCCGTGTCAACCAGGGTGAAGGGTACTCCGTTCCACTCTGTGTCGGCGTAGAGGCGGTCACGAGTGGTGCCGGGGATGTCCTCGACGATGGCCAGGGGCTGGCCGATCAGCCTGTTGAAGAGGGTGGATTTGCCCACATTGGGCCGGCCAACAATAGCAACGATGGGTTTGGTCATAGTCAGGGATGGACCTTATTCTTCCAGGAAAAGCTCTGGTATGGGGGTGGGAGTGGGAGCGATGCTTATCTCCACTTCGATGGTATCCGGCAAGATGCTTTCCACCTTGATGCCTTCGGGGGCGATGGCCGTGGGCACGACTTTGTGTGTGCCTGGTTCCAAATCGAAGAGATTCAGAGTAACCTGTACGTCTTCGGGTTTCAGCATCTCCAATTTGGGCAAGGGGCCGGAGAGAATGACGTCTACCACTTCTGGTGAGGGGGTGGCCTCCAGCCCTGAAGGTAATCCTTGAATGGTTAGCTTGCTTTGCAGGGTGAGGCTGCTCTCAATGGCCGTCACGTTGACTGTTACTACCACACCCTGACCGCCGGCCAGGGGCAGGGAAACCCCTTCGGGTAGCTTCAGGGGCACCCGTTCTACCACATCGGCACTGGCTCCGCTGACATCCACCGGGGCCGTTTCCAGGTAGCCGGGGATCTCGCTGACGGCTCCTGGGCGGCCGGTGACCGTCACGATGGATGGATCCACAGAGACGTTGGTGATGCGGTAACCCGGCGCCACCTGGCCCTCCCAGATGACTCTGACTGCCACCTCTCTGTAGCCCAATTTCTGATCAATGGGCACCCGCACCGTAACCTGCTCTGGCTCTGGGGTGACCCAACTGACCACGTTGTCTTGGGCATCGCGTAGGGAGAGGTCTACCCGGCGCTCTACAGTGTCTTTGGCTCCTCGCAAGTAGAAGTCTACCACCGCTGTTGCAACTTGGTCAACCATCGGACCGGGCCCCGTTACCTTGACCTTGGAAGGGGTGGCACTGGCCGGTCGGGCACTGTAACCAAGGGGAGGGTTATCGAGGATGTTGACTTTGACTTCTACCTCTTTTTTCTTCAGTTCTTCCAGGCGGACGGTGATCTTCTCTGGCTTCTTTTCGACGATCTTGATAGACTCATCGGAGCAGGTGACCTGGACTTCGACATCGTGTACGCCGGCGTTCAGCCCTGCCAGGTCCACCTGAGCCCGGAATTTGTTCACACTGAGTTCATCCCAACTGGTCTGCGAGGCTCTGAGGGTGAGTTGTACTTTGTCCACAACGTCGCCGAAAATGACTGTGCCCTCGGGCTGGTTGATTATTTCGATGGGTATAGCCTCGGAAAAAACGTCCTCTACAATTGGGTTCTCCTCGTTAGCAGCAACCACCCAGACGACAATAGCCAGTACCAGGGCCATGGTTATTGAGCCTACGTTATCGAGAAAACGACGCAGCATGTGGACGATCCTTTGTTCATCA
>JAOZOT010000543.1 GCA_029933115.1 Anaerolineae bacterium
AGATCCATCGCCACCGACCAGGGCCTGTCGGCGTAGAAACCCATGCGATAGTCCACCTCAAACGAACCCACCACCTTGGCACTTTCATCTGTGTTCTCGTTGATCCTGACTCCCAAGAGATAGATGTCCGGCAATATGGACACTTTATAAAGCTGTCGCAGCGCAGAGGCGGACTGTGTCCCGAAGCAATAGCCAATTATTAGCGCGAACGGAACAATCCAGACTCGTTTTTTCTGAAGGATCTTCCCCGCAACGAGTTGTGTCCCAAAAGCAGCAGCGAGTGCAAGGGCCGGGGTGAGATGAAAGAGCATGCCGTAGTCGTGAATGAAGACGAAATTGCGGAGAATCAGATCCTGGCTGAGACCAAAGAAAAACAAAGCAAATAGAAAGCTACCTTGTCTCACCAACTGTCCTCGAACTGCTGATACGACAAGGTACACAAACCACACAATTAACAGAACGCAAATGGTGGGTGTGAAAAAGAACTTGGAACGAGCATACCCGCGTGCATAAAAATCCCACATCGTAAATACAAATCTGCTCTCATGAACACCACCAGATGCCGTCCTGAACAGAAACGTCTCATACAGCTTTTGGACTGACTCTCCTCCCAGCAATGTGACCCAGCCAAGGTAAACGCCGAAAAGCACCACCGGCGTCAAGCTAAATAGAATCACAAAGCGCAGATTTCTCACCCTTTTATACTCAAATGCCAAATAGTGCACGAGAATCGGTGGAACTACGAAATAAGTGACCCAATCTGACAGTGCCCCTAAGGTGAAACTGACAAATATCCCCAAATAGTGCGCCGTTGTCCTATCCTCGACCCACCACAGGTAGAAGACGAAGGCCAGTAGTGAGAAAAACGAAGCGAGGACGTGGGGTTCGGGCATTCTGGCGTAATAGACATATACAGGGGTCAAAGCGAGAAAAGAGGAGGCGAGTAGAGCCACTCTGGTGCCCGCCAACCGGCGTGCCAGAAGGAACACGAGAACCAGAATACTTATAGAGGACATTAGGGGGATCAGCCTGGCGCTCCAGTCTCGGACACCGAACAGCCTGAAGCTTGCTGAAATCAACAGCGAAGTCAAAGGGGGATGATTAACGTAATAACGGAAGAGGCCCGAAGGTTTTACCTCTCCATAATTCGTTACCTGTCCGAATTTAGTTCTAAGGTAGCCAAACCTTAAATAATTTTGAGCGATGTGGCCATACACACTCAAATTGGTACCC
Organism: Anaerolineae bacterium; assembly: GCA_029933115.1. Taxonomy (GTDB): domain Bacteria; phylum Chloroflexota; class Anaerolineae; order E26-bin7; family E26-bin7; genus E26-bin7. Next base: position 1,234 of record JAOZOT010000543.1, read on the forward strand.
TGGTGCCCATCCAGCAGCCTATGACCATGAGTATCATCCCACGCCGGCTCCGCAATCCTGTAGCAACTGAGCACGGTGGCCAGGATCAGAATCAGAGCCAAGCTCAGGTATTCCAGAACACGCTCTTTGGACCCGGTCACCTTGGACAGTCTCCCCAGATCTACACGCATCGCCCCTCTTCGACGAGTTCCCTCGCTGCCGAATAAGGATCCATCTCCCGCCGGCCGATGCGCTCGATGAGCTCGTCCCATTCCTCTTCCTTCACCCGGCTCAAGAGTCTTCTCATCAACTCTTCCTGAAGAATGTCGTTTAGCTCGCTCTCGATGCGCTCTCGCTCGCGCCGGTGGAGGGTCTGGCTCTCTTTCAAATAGATGAGGTGAGCCTCGATAGCTTCAACCACAGCCTCGATGCCCTGGCTGTGCAAGGCTATGGTTTTCAAGATGGGAGGACGCCACCTCTGCTCCTGCGACGAGTCACCAGTCTGTCCACTCTGCATCACGACGCCGTGATGAAGAATGGGCCGCGAGGCGTGGTCGAGGTCCAGCAGCATCTGGAGGGCCATGACCGTGTTATCGGCCCCCTCTCGGTCCGCTTTATTGACGGTGAAAATGTCGGCTATCTCCAGGATGCCCGCTTTGATAGCCTGGATGTCATCACCCAAGCCCGGAGCTTGCACTACGATGGTCGTGTGCGCTGTCTTGGCAATGTCCACCTCCGCCTGACCGGCCCCCACCGTCTCCACAAAGATCACCTGATAGCCCGCCGCATCCAACACTTTGATGGCGTCGGCAGTAGCGCGGGCCAGCCCCCCCAGACTGCCCCGGGTGGCCATACTCCGGATAAAGATGCCCGGGTCGCCTGCGAGCTCTCTCATGCGGATGCGGTCGCCCAAAATAGCCCCTCCTGAGAAGGGGCTGGTGGGGTCCACGGCGATAATGCCCACCGTCCGAGGTGAAGGGACAGGTTGCCCTCCCCTGCGGTAAACCTTGGCCAGTTCGTTGACCAGGGTACTCTTGCCCGTGCCCGGCGCACCGGTCACCCCTACGATATGAGCCTGACCGGTATAAGGATAGAGAGCAGCCAGAGCCTCTTGCGCCTCATTCCCGTCGTTCTCAATCATGGTAATGAGACGCGCCACAGCCCGGCGTTCTCCGGCCAGAACCTGTTCTACAATATCTGAGCTCACTTCTTCCTTCTCACATTCTCTTTGATAAAGCTGATAGCCTCTTCAGTAGACGTGCCCGGCCCAAATATGCCGGCAATGCCGATTTCTTTCAAAGCGGGCACATCATCATCTGGGATAATGCCGCCGGCTACCACCAGAACGTCGTCCAGGCCATTCTCTGCCAGCAGCTTCATCACCCGCGGAAAAAGGGTCATGTGCGCCCCCGAAAGGATGCTCATGCCGATGACGTCCACATCCTCCTGAATGGCCGCCT
>JAOZOT010000093.1 GCA_029933115.1 Anaerolineae bacterium
TGGTACTTTTGCCTTTGCCCCAGACCGACGCGCTGCTGAAGGGCAGCCTCTTCGAGTGGCCAAATTGGACAAAAGAGTGTATAATAATGGACAGGAGAGCTACATGCAAAGAAGCCAGAAACCCCGAAAGCTCGGCCGCTCGTGGCTGCCCCTCTGGACGATTGGCATAGTGCTGCTGATTGCTGCTATAATCTTGTTTGCGCCCCCTGCCTCCCTCCTGGGCAAGTGCGACGCAGTAGGCTACGCTATTTGTCATCGCATTCCTGAGCGCTCTTTTCACCTTGCCGGCCGGCAGTTGCCTCTGTGCGCCCGGTGCACGGGTACTTATCTGGGGGCCCTTATAGGTTTCACGACTATGTGGGCTCTGGGCCACAGGCGCGCCAGCAACCTGCCTCCTACCAAAGTCATCGTTTTGCTGGTGGGCTTTATCGGCTCAATGGGCGTAGACGGTCTCAACTCCTACCTGAGCTTCTTTCCCAACACGCCCCATCTCTATGAGCCCGGCAACCTCCTGCGTTTGATCACAGGCACCCTGAACGGTCTGGCCCTCAGTATCATCGTCCTCCCTGTGTTCAATTTCACCCTCTGGCGGGAGGTCAGCCCTCTCAGGTCTATCCGCAATTTCCGAGAGTTGGCTATAGCTGTAGCCTTGGCCGCTGTGATGGTTCTGACCGTCCAGGCCGAGCTTGATTTCCTGTTGTATCCTCTGGCCATCCTGAGCATTCTAGGCGTGCTGTTCATGCTGACGGCCGTCAACACCATGATTATCCTAATTGTCACCCGTCGGGAGAACGTGGCCGAGACCTGGCTCGATGCCTCCCTGCCCCTTTCCCTGGGACTGCTGACCACTCTGGTCGAGATTGCAGGTATGGACCTGTTAAGACTCGCTTTGACCCAGCAACTGGGTTTACCCTTCTAGCCCCAAGGCAATTGACAAAGGGAGTGGGATGGGGTACAATAATTTTAAATTGACAATACCTTTTTAAACGAAATGATAACCCTGTAGCGGGGCAGTGTTGTGAGAGGAGACGCAGTGGAGCAATTAAGACTGTTCCAAGAATTGGACAGACCGGTATCCCCTGTGGTAACGGCAGACTGCTTTGAACGTCAACGCATTGAAGAAAAATTTGCGCCGTTAATGCGCGAGGAACTTGGGCTGGGACGACTCGTTTCCTATGTAGGCAACAAAACCATACCCCTCCTCAGCCTCTATCGCTACAAAGAGGCGTTCGCCTTCAGTTTCGTCAAAGAGTTCATTGACCGTTTTGGTCTGACTAGAGAGGACTATTTGTTCGATCCTTTCTGTGGAATGGGCACGACACCCTTTACAGCTATGCAGTGTGGTATCCCCGCCATAGGCATAGACAAGCTCCCGATTGCAATCTTTGTCGCTAAGACACTCTTCCTTTTTTTCTCGATAGAGCCGCAAGCCCTGCAAGAGACCTTTGAAGCACTCAAAGCAAAGGTGGCTAAGGCTGAGCCTGCCGAGGTCGCTCTAGATGTGCATATTATGAACGTCGCCTTCCCGGAAGACACGCTCCTGGAACTACGGCGCTGGAAGGGGGCGATAGACACACTATCTTACCCCATGCGGGACATCTTTCTGCTGCTCTTTTTCGCCATCCTGGAACCTTGTAGTTATACAGCAAAGGATGGACAATTCCTGCGCCTGAGACGGAACAAACGCATTGCAGATCCCACCGAGATGCTCCAGCAAAAAGTCTACAAAGCCGAAAGGGACATCCTGCTGTTGCGCCGCCTGTGGGGAGAGAAAAGGCAGTCTCCACACCCTACTGTTCGGTTGGCAGATGCTCGTGACTTGAGCAATGTGCGTTTCGAGAAGCCCCCTACTGCTTTAATTACATCTCCGCCATACGCCAATCGTTACGACTACACCCGGACCTACTCGCTGGAACTCTGTTTCCATTTTGTCAGGAATTTTGAAGAGTTGAAAGCCTTGCGTTTTGGTATCCTTCGCTCGCACATCGAATCCAAAGTGGATGCCAATGACCAACCGCCCCATCCGGTGGTCAAAGAGGTTGTGGACATACTTCGACGGCCAGGGAAAAAGCTGAACAACCCGCGTATCCCTGACATGTTGACGGCCTACTTTGTGGACATGCACAAAGTCATTGGCGAGTGGGCTAGAGTGCTGGCCCCCGGCGCCCAGGTGGCGATGGTAGTGGATAATGTTCGTTTTGAAGGTGAATTGGTGCCGGTAGACCTGGTGCTCTCCGAAATGGCCGAAGACGTTGGGTTTCAAGTCGAGCAAGTGCTCATCGCTCGCTACAAAGGCAACAGCTCGCAACAGATGGGCAAATATGGACGAGTCCCTGTTCGCGAGAGCGTCGTTATATGGCGCAAGGGAAGGTGACAGCAATGGCATCATCCGGCGAACGCGAGGCTTGGTCGCTCGATCAGTTGACAAAGAGCGAGTTCTTCCACCAGAAACTTCACGAGTGGGGAATGTTAGAGGTCGCTCACCGAATCGAAGATGTGAAAGGAGAGACGCTAACTTGGGATTGGGAGAAGTTGAGGATCTCCCAGAAAGCCTGGAATAAAGTAATTCATCAGGGGATCAAGCCCGTGCTCATCTTTGCCCATCCCCAGGTTTTGATGAGCGTGTCACGCGCTGTGGGCTACTATAGAATGCTCGCGATGGTTTCCCAAAAGTCCATGAATCGGGTTGCTCTGCCAGGCGCTCGCTATGAACAAGGAAGTGCTTTCCCTGATGAGCAAGTAGCCTGGGCCATCGCTAAACACTTGAACAACATTATCAGCCACTTGGTTGAAACGGACGAACAGATAGACGCTCGCGAATTCGACTTGTGGCGAGGGATGGCCGCAGGATCACAAGCCCAGGGATCATGGCAGAATACAAAAGGGCGCAGAATAGAGATCATCGTCAAGGGTATCCTGCAACGCAGGCTTCGTGAGAAAAAGTGGGTCGTTGATGAAACAGCCAACGGTTTGTGCATGCAATTAAGAGACGGGCGGAAGATCGTATTCGCCGATGAACCTGACGTCGGGATTTATAGGGGAGAGAAGATTGTAGCCGCTGTTGAGATTAAAGGGGGCATAGACACGGCCGGTGTTTTAGAGCGAATTGGAGCCGCGATCAAAAGCTTGAGTCGGGCTAAAGAAGCCAATCCCGAATCAACGACGATTCTTGTTCTGCAAGGCGTCTCTGTGACCCAGCAAGCAAGAGACGACCTCAAGACCAATCAAAGCGCCGTCAATTACTGGTTCACCGTAGAAGAAGTGCTGGAGAATGAAGAGACTAAAGAGAAACTTTTCAAATTACTTGATGTTTGAAAAGGAGTCGAGCGGCGAAATATAACCAATAGATAGAAGAAGGAGGAGATTGTTTTGAATGAGTGAACAAGTGATGTCCACAGGGTCGCTGCCGGCGGGCTCGCTCAAAACTTGGTTTATGGAGCTCAGACCCCAGTTCCTTTTGCTGGCCGTGTTGGTGGTGCCCATCGGCGCTGCGGTGGCCTGGCACCAGGGAAGCTTTGACCTGACCTACTTTCTGCTGGCCTGGGCGGGCATGGTATTGGCGCATATCAGCGTCAACGTGTTGAACGATTATTTCGATTACAAGAGCAAGCTGGACTTTCACACTCGACGGACGCCTTTCAGTGGAGGCAGTGGCATCCTCACCGCCGGGCTGCTCCGGCCAGGAAAGGTCTACACTCTCGGAGTGGTCAGCCTGTCCCTGGCTGCCGTGATCGGGGGCTATTTCATAGCTGTTCGGGGCTGGGGCCTGCTTCCCATCCTTTTGATCGGGGGCCTATCAGCCTATTTCTACACCCCGCTCTTTTCCCGCTGGCAGATAGGAGAACTCCTCGCCGGACTGGGCTTTGGTGCATTGGCAGTCCTGGGCGCCTACTTTGTCCAAACGGGCAGGTATAGCGGAGAGGCTCTCGTGGTAGCCTTACCTCCTACCTTCCTGGCGGCCAACCTCTTGCTCCTCAACGAGTTCCCCGACCTGGAAGCCGACAGGAAGGTGGGCCGACGAAACCTGGTGATGGCTCTGGGCACGAAGAAGGCCAGTTGGCTGTACACGGCCCTGACAGCAGCAACCTACCTGTGCATCATCCTGGGAGTGGCCTTCCGCTTGATGCCTCTGCCCGTCCTGGTGGCCCTGCTGACTTTGCCCCTAGCCGGCAAGGCCGTGCAGGGAGCTTTGCAGCACCACGACGACATCCCGAAATTGATCCCGGCTTTGGGAGCCAACGTGATGACCATCCTGGGCACCGACCTGCTGCTGACAGTAGGATACGTGCTGGCGACGTTGTTCGGCCTTTAGCAGATGGTCGCACAAGAGAACCTGTGCCGCAGGTCCTGCCCGGTCAAGACCTTGGCATCGAAGACCCTCCAGACTCGGTAAACCGCAATTGGCTCTATCGGTCTAGCCACCGGGGGAGGGCAGGACCGTCGAACACCGTGGGCTCAGGGATAGCCGAAGGCCGTGCCTTTGGCCTGCCCCGGCCCGGCTCATTTGACCCCGGTTACGATCCACGGCGAGCCATCGCGATCTTCTGACTCCAGTGGAGAAGGTTGTGCCGGCCGGTCGTGTGCGATTGTTCGTTACAGCAATGATTCAAGGAGGTGACGACAAAAATGGAGAACAAAAAGACAACGGGCATTGTTTTACTCGTGGTCGGGATAATCGTCCTGCTCATATCGCTGTTGGCCGATGTCCTTGGTGTCGGGACCTGGTCGGGTTTTGGGTATTACCAGATAGGAGGCGCCGTCGCAGGGGCAATTGTGGCTGTCGTGGGATTGGTTCTGACGCTCAAAAAATAGCCTCAAGGGATAAGAGCCCAATTGGACGGTTACACGGGTAAGCTGCTCGTGGTAGACCTGAGCAGCGGCGAAATCCAAGACGAACCCTTGAACGAGGAATATGCCCGCCAATTCATCGGTGGCAGCGGTCTGGCTGCCCGCTATCTCTATGACTCGCTGGACCCCGACACCGATCCGTTAGCGCCTGCCAGCCCGCTGATGTTCGTGACCGGCCCGCTGACAGGCACCCGCGCTCCTCTGTGCGGACGGCACGTGGTCTGCGCCAGGTCCCCTCTGACCGGCGTCTGGAACGAGTCTCACGCGGGCGGGTTTGTGGGGGCAGAATTGCGCTTCGCCGGCTACGATGGGATCATCGTCAGGGGGCGCTCGCCAGAGCCGGTGTATCTCTGGATTCAGGACGGGCGAGCCGAGTTGCGGGAGGCCGGACACCTGTGGGGCAAAGACACTTTCGAGACCCAGGCCATCATCAAAGAGGAACTGAGCGACCCCAGGGTGCGGGTGGCTTGCATCGGTCCGGCCGGAGAGAACCAGGTGTTGCTGGCCAACGTCATCCACGACCACGCCCGGGCGGCCGGGCGGGGAGGCATGGGGGCGGTGATGGGCTCCAAGAACCTCAAGGCCGTGGCCGTGCGCGGTCATGGGCAGGTCCCTGTGGCCGACGAGGAACACCTCAGAGACCTGGCCCGCCAAGTGATAGAGATTCTCAAAGACGACTTCTTGAGTGACATGTTGCGCGAGACGGGCACGGCCTGCGCTATGGAGCAACTGAACTACCTGGGCAGCCTCCCCTCCCGCTACTACACCCAGGGAGTCTTTGAGGGAGTGGAGACCCTCAGCGGAGGGTTCATGGCTGATACCATCCTGACCGGCACTTCGGCCTGCTATGGCTGTGTGGTAGGCTGCGGCCGTAAGGTAGCCGTCGGCGAGGGCCGCTATACTTTCTCCGAGATAGACGGCCCAGAGTACGAGACTATCTGCGCCCTGGGTAGCACTCTGCTCATTGACGACCTGGCTGCTGTGTCCTGGCTGGGTCACCTGTGCGACAGTTATGGGATGGATACTATGAGCGCCGGCTCGACCATCGGCTTTGCCCACTATCTCTTCCAGGAAGGCGTCATTGGCCCCCAGGACACCGGTGGGCTGACCCTGCGGTGGGGTGACCCGGATACGGTGGCCGAGCTACTGGGGCAGATGGCTCACAGAGAAAGTTTTGGAGCGTTGCTGGCTGAGGGTTCGCGGCGGCTGGGGCAGCGCTTTGGCGTGGAAGAGCTGGCCGTACAGGTCAAAGGGCTGGAGGTGGCCTATCATGACCCCCGTGCCTTCTCGGCAATGGCTCTGGTCTACAGCACTTCACCGGTTGGGGCCAGCCACAATCACAGCGATATGTACTGGGTCGAAGTGGGGCGCTCGCTGGAAGAGTTGGGCATCCCTTTCACCGACCGGTTGGAGGACACCGGCAAAGGCCCTCTGGTGGCTCGCCATCAGGACTGGCGCAGTGTGACCAACGCTTTGATCATGTGCTTTTTCAATAACGCCCCGGCTCAATACCATGCTGACCTGCTAAACGCGGCCACCGGACGTCAGGAGACCCTGGATAGTCTCCTGCACATCGGCGAGCGCATCTGGAACCTGAAGCGAGCTTTCAATTGTCGCCTGGGGCTGACCCGTGCCGACGACAGGCTGCCCCAACTGCTTTTGCAGCCCCTCCCTGAAGGCGGGACCCAGGGCCACGTGCCTGACCTGGACACGATGTTGGAAGAATATTACAAGGTCAGAGATTGGGATCCGGCCAGCGGCAAGCCCAGCCGTGAGAAGTTGCTTTCTCTGGGCCTGGAAGAGATGGCCGGAGACCTGTGGGGACCGGACGATACTGGACGATTGGGATGTTCGGGTGATGAGGATAAGACATTGGGCCAGGGTGGTCGAGGTTGAGGGCAAGGAGTTCAAAGTAGAATGTTACGGGGTAGATTATCGGAGCCAAGAAAGCCGCCGGCCACCACAGGACATTTTCATCTTCTGGCATGGCCTTGGCCAAAAAGGCTTTGCTACCCCCAATCGCCTGAATGCGGCTCGTCCCCACCTGTTTCGGGAAATTCATTGCCAGTTCAGCCAGATATATCCGGAGCAGGTTTTTGTTTCCGTCGGCGTTGAGCCCGTCCACCCCGTGGGCAAGAAACGACCTTTTTTTGAAGACGAAGCCCGGGCAGTCATCCAGGCTCTGGCTCTGGACGCCGGAGAAGGGACGCTTTCAGAGAAGGCCTCGTTGACAATCAGGATCGCCGGTTACTCCACCGGGGGCGTGGTGGCCGGGACGTTGGGCTATCTGCTGAAAGCCAAGGAGATATTCCTCCTGGGAGGGGCAGGGCTTTGCGATTTGAGGTATGGGGTTCCAGAATTAGCCTGGAGGACCCATTGGGCAGTGTACAAAATTGGGCTGGAGGTTATGGCCGGCCCAGAGAGACCTGGCCTCCTGCGGAGGGTGGCTTCTTTGAAAGCCTGGCGACGGTTATACCAGAGGAACGCCCTGCAGGCTCTAGGGGGTCTGTTAAACAGGGTCAACCCTCTGCACCCCGACCCAAGGATCGCCTTCTCCCGCCTGAGGTCCACCTGGCAGGACCTATCGGCCTGTACCACTTTCAATCCTTTCTTCGAGCGCCTTGAGGTCCCTGTTTACGTCTTGTGGCCAATCGGTGATTGGATCTTTCCCTTGACTTGCCTCAGGCGTCCACTACCTCCCAACATTCACATAAAGACTTGTGAGGGACACCATTACCTGCCAGGCGCAGAGCCAGAGCTGACAGTGCATGAGCTACTCCAATGGGTCAAAAGTAATTATGGTTAGTTAAATCATGCCTTGGATACGCGAGGTTCAGGTTAACGGCAATGACTTTCGCCTTGAAGCCCACATCATTGATTATCGAGAGTCCGAAAAGACCTGGCCTCCCGATACTCTGACCATTCTTTGTCCGGGTTTCGGTCAGGAGCGCCTTTCTTTTCCCGATTACTCTCCTAATCTGTTTTCTGAGGTTTGCTCTCAGCTCAACCGGGTTCAACAGGAGCAGGTCTTTGCCATTGTGGTTGTGGATACCCTCCGTCTCAACCGCCGGAAGCGGCCCTTCTTTCAGGATGAAGCCCTGGTGGTGCTGAAAGGTCTGGGGCTGGACGTCGAAGAAATGACCGGGACCGGTGGCTCAACGAGGCTCAAGGTTGTGGGCTACTCGGCCGGCTCTGTGCTGGCTACCACTCTGGGCTATTTGACCGGGGCGGACGAGGTATTTCTTTTCAACGGGGGCGGGCTCTGCCAGATGCGCTTCGGTCTCGCCCAGTTGACCGTCAGGTTTCTGATAGAATCCCTCAAGGTGGGCTTTGACGTCAAAGATGGCTCGCAAAGGCTGAGCCTTCTACGCAAGATGCTATCCCTCAAGGGCTGGCGGGCGCTCTTTCGCACCAAGAGAATCTGGCAGGCCTTTTTTGGCGTATTGGGACGGGCACTGATTTCCCCCTGGCGTGTGAATCCCAGGGTAGCCTTCTCTCGCTTGCGCTCTATCTGGCAAGACCTGACTAACTGCACTCGTTTCAACCCTTTTTTGACCCAGTTCACCGGGCCCATCTGGGTGCTCTGGCCGACCAACGATGGAATCTTTCCTCTGAGCGACCTGCGAGGGGTGACGCTGCCTGAAAACGTGGCGCTCATTCCCTACGAGGGTCACCATTACACCCCGGAAGCTGAAGCAGCTCAGGCCGTGCGCTGTGTCCTGGAGCGGCGGAAGAACTCCGGGGTAGGTTGAATGACAATAAAACAACGGATGGTGAAGAATATGCTGAAGAACAAAAAGACTCTTTGTGTCATCTGGTGCGTCTTTCTCGCTCTGGCCCTGACCGGCTGCCAGACTATCGCCCGCATTACCCCCACGCCGACCAAAACCCCCCGGCCTCCGGCGACGGCTACGGCGACCAGCACTCCGACCGGCACGCCGATGCCTACCGGCACCCCTGTGCCCACGCCCACGCCGAACCCCACAGACGCGCCGACGCCGAGCCCCACGGATACACCTGTTCCCGCACCGACGGATACTCCGCTGCCCACAAATACGCCTCCATCGGCTCCCACGCCGACTCCGGCACCTCCCCCCACCGACACCCCTGTACCAACGCCATCCGTGGACTTTAAAGTGATCACCCAGCGGATGCTTTCCATAGAGGAAAATCAAGGCTGCCAGGGACTTCACGACATTTTCATAAAGGTGATAGATATTAACGGTAATGCATTGGATGGCATTGTCCTCAGAGTTGATGATCCGGCCGGAGGACAGGTAGAGGTTGTCACCGGCGAAAAAGGGCCAGGGAAGGCAGAGTTCCCCATGTTCAACGGTGTATACGTGGTCAGGGTATTGCGCGATGCGAATCGGGAGTACACCAGCGAGGTCACGCGGTGGCTGGATTCCGTGCAACCGACGATAGAAGACTTGTGGAATGGTGGGTATTGCCAGGCCGATGAAAGAACCTACGAGGAGTGTGCTGAACTGCGGGAACTGGGGAAGGGCTACCTCTGTTCTGGCCACTACTCCTACGAAGTTGTCTTCCAGCGGCAGTGGTAATTTGGTAGGAGGGGCAAAGGAGCAGGCTAATGTGGCAGGAATACCTTTTTCCCGCTTCGGTCGAAGAAGCGCTGGTCATGCTGGCTCAATGGAATGGGCGCGCACGCCTCATCGCCGGTGGCACTGACCTGGTGCTCGAATTCAACGAAGGCAAACACGAGTCCACTGTTGACTGCCTGGTGGACATCACCCGTATCCCAGAACTGAAGGAGATCACTCTGGAAGGGGATACCATCATTGTTGGAGCAGCGGTCACTTTCCGCCAACTGGACGATTCGCCCCTGATCCGTGAACGGGCCACGGTGCTGGCCGAGGCTGCCCACGCGGTAGGCTCGCTTCAGATACGCAACGTGGCTACCCTGGGGGGCAACGTGGTCAGCGCTTTCCCGGCCGCCGACGGCAGTTTGGGGCTCAGCGCCCTGGACGCTGAGGCAGAGATAGCCGACAGCCAAGGGCGGAGGTGGGTGCCGTTGGAGGAACTCTTTGGTGGCCCCGGCCAATCCAGGATAGACGCCACCGCTCAGGTGCTGACAGCACTGCGCTTCAAGGCTCTGGGGGCCAGAGAAGGCTCTGCCTACGAGCGCCTGGCCCGCCGCCGCGCTCTGGCTCTGCCCATCCTGGCCTGTGGGGTGGCCGTGGGGCTGAGCGAGGACGGGAACACCTTCCAATGGGCCCGCATCTCCCTCGGTCCGGTGGCTCCGGTGCCCTTCCGCGCCCGCCGCACCGAAGAGTTCCTGGCCGGAGCCAAAGTGAGCCCAGAAACGATGGCCCGGGCTGGAGAGATCGCTTTGAGCGAGTCGCATCCCCGCACCAGCTTGCTGCGGGCCTCCAAGGAATACCGCCAGGAAATGATCAAAGTCCTGGTCAGGCGGGGCCTGGAGCGGGCTGTGAAGTCAGGTGGCTGAGAGGTAGGGGGTT
>JAOZOT010000544.1 GCA_029933115.1 Anaerolineae bacterium
GCAGTGTCACAGTGAGGGCAGCGAGAGGGATGGCAAAGGTTGTAGTCCGCTTGGTGAGCACTCCCAGAAGCAGCAGGCAGGCGACGCTCATGGCCCTTTGCCGTGAGAGCCCCGTCCTTAGGATCTTGACCAGGGTGTAGATCACCAGTGAAGCCAGCAACTCCGCCAGGCTGTCATTGTTGACAGAGCTGGTGATAAAGGTGTGCATGGGCAGAAAAGCGACGAAGGCAGGTACGGCCAATTGCCATGAGACATCTTCTGGAAAAAGAGTTCGAGCCGTCAGATAAGCCACCAGCACGGTCAGGGCGCCCAGTGAGGCTGACATTAGACGCAAGATGTGCAGTTGGGTGACCAGATTGCAGTGGGTGAAAGGGGTCAGCAGGAGAGCGCCAAGGAGATAATAAAGCGGCGGGTGGCCAACGGCTGCGCGGTATTCCTTTTCCAGCGTTGGAGGGGCAGGGCTGTGCGCTCGTCGGGCCCAAAAGTCAAACTCCTGCATGGAAGCGTACACCTGGGCTTGGAGCCACCCGTCGGCGGCAACGTCCTGTTCAGTTGGGGCTTGCGCCGCGAAGCCCGGGGAGCTTGAAGGGTGCCCCCTCGGCTCTACTTTCCCGGCCCTACAAACAGAACCGGCGACCTGCTCTCCCACCTGGTGAAGGAAAAGGAGCACGGTGGAGAGACACCGTTCGGCTGAGCTCACAAAGCCCCCATACCCCCCGCCCTGCGGCGCAAGCTCGGTTGGAAAGCGGTGATAATAGACCAGGAAGGCGACGTACTGGAAATGGTCCGGTTCATCGGGGGCCTGCCAAGGTGGGGTGACGGCGCTGTAGAGGACACCTCGCATGAGGCTAAGGGTTAGAAACAGGGCTGCGATTTTACTTTGTAACCGCGAATTCCTTAGCGCAGGCTCAATGGGTGAAGGCCTCGTGCAGGGCCTCGGCCACGTGGAAGGGGTCGCTGGCGATGACACTGGCGGCATAGAGCTCCATAGCTCCTATGTCAGACGCCTTGTTGTTGGGGTCGCCTCGGTCAACAATGCGTACTATCACCGGAAAGCCACTCCAATCCTCCTCGGCGTCAGCGAGGTGTTTGTCCTGAGCCTTTTGACTTTCCCTTCGACTTTGCTTGGGGCAAGGCTCAGGATAAACTCTGCCGAAGGGTTTGTGGTACAGGGCCAGGTTGAAACTTTGCACGCCCAGGCGCTCGATGAAGCCCTTGAGCACCTTATAAATGGAATCCTTGAGGTTCTGGTCTAGCTTTTGGGAGATAAGGAGGACCTCTTTTTCTTTGATAGGCGTCAGGTAGACCAGGATGCGGGTGGGGCCGTTCTCCAGCGTCAGGCCAAGGGCTTTGTGGATTGCGTACAGGTCATCAAAGTAGTTGACACCGTGGGTCTGACGGTAGCGCAGGGCGGCTCGCCGCAAACTTTCTACTTTGGCGTAATGCATATCGCGGGAGAGGGTCATCTGGGCGTGGCCGTGTATGATAGATGCTCCGCTCTTCCAAAGGCAGTTCCACATGAAAAAGAAATAACGGGCTTCCGGGTCAACGTCGTGAGCCTTGTGCGCCCAGGCCAGGGCAGTATCAATGTAATCGCTGACTTCCTCTGATGAGAAAACCAGAGGGTTGTGTTCATCAAAGACCACCACGCCGTGAAAGCCGTCGTACTTGGCCACGTTGCTGGCAGTGATAGAATGTTTTCCTCGCACGCGGCCAAAGGTATCGGCCGGAGTGCTTGCCAGCGGTGTGCAGAAGGGGTCGCCTCGGTTGCTCGCAATGGTCTCTTCCAGGTCGCTGCTGCCTTTGGCTTCCACCGGTCGGCTGGCCCGCAGTTCGTTGAAAAGGGCACCTTCCATCGTGATCAGATTGGTAATCTTGACGATGCGTTGGGTCTTTACTGCTTCCACCGAGCCAAAGTAGCTCTTGATCCAGCGGTGCATCGTCTCCGGTGGATTCAACCGTCCTACCGTAGTGCTGAGATGGAAAATACGGTGAAAGCAGGCTCTGTCATCGTCGGGCAAAGCTGCAATCAGTTGGTCGAGGATACCAATGCTTCTCTCGATGTTGATCAACGCCATCGCACTTGGACTCCAACAGTGCTCGTGCCTGGCAGCGGCCGCTACACAAGGTCGTCTCGCCCGACCGTCTGGGCAAGACGCTGCCTCTCCCGCAACTCCACTGGGGCGAGGCCAATATAGCATATCTGAGCTGAAAAAGCAAATTTGAGTTGTACCGCTTGTATTCCAACAAACATGGAAAACTATCCTTGATCAACCGCCTCCCCAGCACCAGCCTACAACCCATCGCTATTGAAAAAAGCCCCCTTCCTCCCAACGAGAGGAGAAAGGGGGCTCGCTTTATTGAGGGGTGAGCCCAGGTGCCTATTTCCGACTTTTCAATAGCGGTCGGAATTTATAGCCGTAAACGATCATACCCTCTTCGCCTTCCTCACGGAGCTTGCGCGTCACCATTTCTACCGGCATCCCAATGTAAGCCTCGGCGCTGTCCAGGTCCGTCAACTGCGCTGTCACCAGAGGTCCTTCCTCCAGCTTGACCAGAGCTACGGTGTAAGGTGCGTACTCTTCGTAGCCTTCTGGAGCCTGATAGACGGTGGAGTAGGAATAGACCTCACCACGCCCTTTGAAGGTGTAGGGCTCGTAGGC
>JAOZOT010000545.1 GCA_029933115.1 Anaerolineae bacterium
ATTTTCGCACAATCTCGCCTACCCGGTGCAACCCCCACCGTCGCGCGTAATCCGCCGCCTGAGAGCGATTCTGCAGATGCAGTTTCCTCAGAATGTTCGTGACGTGCGCTTTGACCGTGTTCTCACTGATGCACAGCGAAAGCGCAATCTCCTCGTTGCTCAGCCCCTGGCTTATCTTCTGCAACACTTCCTGCTCCCTCAGGGTGAGTTGACCGGCAATCCTCCCCGCTTCCAGCTCTGCCAGCCTGACGAATTCCTTGAGGATCTTGCCGGCCATCAGCCCCGAGATGGCCGCCTCCCCTCTCATGACGCTTCTCAACGAATCGAGGAGGGCCTTGGCGCGCACTTTCTTGCTCAGAAACCCCTGCGCCCCCCTTCTGACAGCCTCAAGGAGGTTCTCATCCTCGTCGTGGACGGTGAGCATGACGATCCTCACCCCGGGCAGTTCTCTCTTGATGGCGCTGACTGCTTCCAGACCGCTGCTGTGAGGCATATTGATGTCCATGAGAACCAGGTCGGGCTTCAGTTCCCTGGCCTTCACCAGGGCTTCCACCCCGTTCTCCGCCTCGCCCACTACCTCAAAGTCCTTGGCGGGCTCGATGGCGTTACGTACCCCTCGCCGAAAGAGGGCATGGTCGTCAACGATGAGAACCTTCGTGGGTCGTTTCATCCTCATCCCCCTTGATGCATTTGTTCGGTAATGCCTCAACTCGTCGGCAGATGCACTATTACCCGGGTCCCCCGGCCCGGTGCACTCTCTACCCTCAAGCTACCTCCTACTCGCCTGGCCCGCTCTCTCATAAAGCGCAGGCCGAAGCTACCCCAGTTCGCCTGCCGGCCGCTATCCGGGTCAAATCCCCGCCCGTTGTCCTGGATGGTGAGCTCGATCATCCCCTCCCCCCGGCCTTGCAGCGTCAGGTGAACCAAATCGGCCCCAGAGTGTTTCCTGACGTTGGCCAAAGCCTCGCGAATGATGTAGGTGGCTTGAAAAGCGACCGAGGGAGGAAGACGTGATAGCCGGTCTGCCTCCAGCTTGGTCTCCACCCTGCACCCGGTCCGTTCTTCAAATCCTCTGATGAGCTCCGGCAAAACGACTCCCAGATCGAAGTGGTCGGGTACGTCCTCCCTCAGCCGCGTAATGGAGCTGCGCACACGTTCGTAGGCTTCTTCAATGACTCCTCTGATCTCTTCCAGTTCAGCTTGAATTTTCACGTTCTGGGCCAGGCTCGAATTGTCCATCACGCCGTCTATCTGCAAGCCCAGGTAGCTCAACGTCTGGGCGATGTCGTCGTGCATCTGCCGGGCCATGTCCTGCCGCTCTTCCAGGATGGCCGCCCGCAGTTCCTGAGCCTGGAGGTTGGCTCTGTCAACGGCCAGTCCCACCTGGCTGCCGATGGCGTCCAACAGTTCCACCTCCTGGAGGGCGACGGTGCGCAGATCGGAGCCGGCCATGACCATAACGCCCAGACGGCTTTCCCTGGCCCTGAGGGGCACACTGATCAGGGAGCGGAGACCTGCTTTCTCCATGGCTCGCTCGATGGCCAGGGGGCAGTCCTCTGCCCCCGCCGCTGAGTCGCCCATTATCAGGACGGAATTCAACATGCGCAGCGCCAGGTTCTCATCGGCCCTGATCCGGTCTATGGCTTGAACGAACTCCGGCGAACCCCGACGGCAGGTCTTCAATGAGAGTTCATGGGTGGAAGGGTCGAGCAGCAGTATCCCTCCCAGGTCCATCCCCGCTACCTCTATTGCGCTGTCCAGAGCCAGGTGCAAAATTTCGTCCAGGTTGAAGGAGCGGTTCACCATCTCGGCGACGGCGTAGAGGACGGCGAGTTCTCTCACCCTGGCTTGCAGCTTTTCATCGGTTTGCTGATACAACCGCGCGTTCTCGATGGCCACGGCAGCCTGGTTGGCAAAGGACCGGGCCAAAGTCAACTCCTCCGGCCGGAAAGCCCGGACCTCATCCCGGTAGATGCTCATGGCTCCCATCACCTTCCCCCGGCCGATCAGGGGCAGCACGGCGAAGGTGTGGTATCCTTCTCTGATTATCGCCTCCCGCAAGACCGCGGTGTCCGGGTCTGTCTGCGCGTCCAGGATGTGGATCGGCTCCGGGAAGCGGATAAGGCGAGTGCCGGGCAGGTTTCGATAGTGGCGGTTGATCTCTTCCACGTACTCGGGTGAGAGGCCGTTGACGCAGACGCAGGCGGGTGTATCCGCCTCCTCGTCCAACAGGAAAATGGCTGCCCGGTCCACTTCCAGCGTGGTCAGGGCCTGGGCTACTATTTCCTCCAGCACAGAGGTCAAATCCAGCTTGGCCGTGATCCGCTGCGAGGCGGCTGCCAACCCTTCCAGGCCGCGCAGCTGCCGGCGCTCCGATTCATACAGATGCGCGTTCTCGATGGCCACGGCGGCCTGGTTGGCGAAGAGGGTGGCCAGCCAGAGGTCGTTTTGGTCAAAGGTCCTCTCTTCTCGCGTGGTGGCAATGACCAGCACTCCGATCACTTGCTCCTGCCACTTCAGGGGCACCTCCAGCACGGCGGTGAAAGGGTGGCCGGTTCCGTGCACCGAAGCCTTCCCCTCCCAGGACCGGTAATCGTTCACGATGAGCGGTTCGCCCGTCTGGAACACCTTGCCCGCTATGCCTTCTCCGGGCTTGAGGGTG
>JAOZOT010000546.1 GCA_029933115.1 Anaerolineae bacterium
TTATGGATTGAAACGACCCAGAACCAGACAAGCGTTTTGCCCCCCCAGGCCAAAAGAATTGGAGAGGGCAATGTTGACCTGGGCAGAGCGGGCCACGTTGGGCACATAGTCCAGATCGCACTCTGGATCGGGAGTCTCGTAATTGATGGTGGGGTGGATGATGCTGTTTTGGATAGTGAGAGTGCAGGCCAGAGCCTCGATAGCGCCGGCCCCGCCAAGGGCGTGGCCGATCATGGATTTGGTGGAACTGACGGGCACTTTGTAGGCGTGCTCCCCGAAGAGCGTTTTAATAGCGCGGGTTTCGGCAGCATCGCCCAAGGGTGTGCCCGGACCATGCGCATTGATGTAATCAACGTCGGTCACGTCCACTCCGGCGTTCTCCAGGGCCCAACGCATGGCCAGCACGGGCCCAGCCCCGGCCGGGTCTGGAGCAGCCATGTGGTAAGCGTCCGACGAGCAGCCATATCCCAGGACTTCGGCGTAGATGCGAGCCCCTCGCTCCAGAGCCTGCTCCAGATTCTCCAGGATGAGCAGAGCACAACCTTCGGCGATGACAAATCCATCTCGATGAGCCTCGAAAGGACGGCACGCCTTCTCCGGCTCCTCGTTGCGGGTGGACAGGGCTCTCATGGCCGCAAAACCGGCGAAGGTCGTCTCACAGATCATGGCCTCCACTCCGCCGCCGATCATGACGTCGGCTGCCCCACGACGGATGACCTCGGCCGCCTCGCCGATGGCTTGGGTGCCCGAAGCACAGGCAGTCGAAATCGTCGAGTTGTAACCCCTGGCCTGGAAGGCCCAACTGATGTGGTGTGCCGGCATGTTGGGCAGAGCAGCAGCCACGGCGAAGGGGCTGACCCGCGAGAGTCCCCTCTCCCACAAAGTGCGCAGACCCCGCTCAAACTGGTCCATGCCCCCTACGGTGCTACCGATGAGAACGCCCACTCTCTCTTCATCGGCGAAGGGTGGCGAGAGTCCGGCATCGGCCAGGGCCTCTTGGGCGGCGGCGATGGCCAATTGCGAGCAGCGGGCCATGCGTCGTGCTTCTTTGAAATTGATGTATTGCCTGGGGTCAAAGCCCTTCACCTCACCGGCAATGTGAGTGGGAAAGGAGCTGGCATCGAATTGGGTGACAGGCCCCACCCCTGACCGGCCGGCCACCAACCCCTCCCACGTTTCCTTCACCGTCAGTCCCAAAGGCGTGATAGCCCCCAGGCCCGTGACGACCACTCTTTCGCTCACGCTGCGTTGTCGTGTCATGTTATGCTCTTTCCCTCACTCGCTGTAAAAATGTGGCCTCAATGCATCTTCAGGGATATAACGTGCAGCCTGGCGCATAATTGCCCACAACGTGCCGGTATCCAGCTCCTCAATTTAGGCGACACGGGCAACCGGCTCCAGTTCCATTGTGATTAGAAGGGTTGGGTTAGGGGCCAATCCAAACTCGGCCGGGTCTTCACCCTCCAGATGCAATGCTACGGCCTCTTGTAAATTGGCGATGGTCTCGTCCAAAGTCTTACCCTGGGTAACGACAGCGACCTCCAGACACTCTGCCACGTAATGGGCTTCCCCCCGGCGAATGAAAGCCTTAATGGTATGTTGTAAATCAGAAGTGAACACGGTTATTCTCCTTAATTAAAGACTCGATTCACAATCCGCCATCCGTCACACACTCCCGGCTATCCCCTCCTTGATCGCCTCCAGCACCCCCTTTTCCACAGCCTCTTTACCCACGCGGACCATGTTCTTGATGGCTTTGGCGTTGGAACGTCCGTGACCGACAATGACCACTCCATCCACCCCCAGCAAAGGCGCGCCGCCGTATTCGCTGTAATCCAGGCGGCTCTTCACCTCCCGCAAGGCGCCTTTGGCCAGCAGCGCACCGAGCATGGCTGTGGGCCTCTTTCTGATCTCCTCTTCCATAATCTCCATCAGAAGAGCGGCCACACCCTCGGACAGTTTGATCACGATATTCCCGCTGAAGCCATCGGTGACCACCACGTCGGCCAAACCAGCAGGGATGTCTTTGCCCTCCACGTTGCCGATGAAGTTGAGGTTGCTCTTCTTGAGCAGTTTGAAGGCTTCCTTGACCAAGATGCTGCCTTTGCCCTCTTCCTCACCGGTGGAGACGATGCCTACCCTGGGATTGGGGATGCCCAACACTCGCTCGGCGTAGGTGCTGGCCATGATCGCGAATTGTAGCAGGTAAATGGGCTTGCAATCGGTGTTGGCTCCCACATCGCTGATGAAGCACAGGCCCTTCCGCGTGGGAAAGATGGTAGACAGAGCCGGGCGCTTGATGCCCTTGATCCGGCCCAGGTGAAAGAGGGCCGCTGCCAGTGCGCCGCCGGAGTTGCCGGCGGTGGTGAAGGCGTCGGCCTCCCCCCTCTTCACCAGGTTCATGCCCACGACCATAGAGGAGTCTTTCTTCCTGCGGACGGCCATAGACGGTTCGTCGGTCATCTCGATGACCTGGCCGGCGTGGACGACAGGCAGCGACAGCCCGGCCGTGTCGTGCTTGGCCAGTTCTGCTTCCACCACCTCCTGGGGACCCACCAGCACCACCTCTACCCCGTATTCCCGGGCGGCCATCACCCCGCCCTCCACCACCACCTCTGGCGCATAGTCGCCGCCCATGGCATCTAGCACGATTCTCAT
>JAOZOT010000094.1 GCA_029933115.1 Anaerolineae bacterium
ATTACAAATTGACATGAACTACAACCCACGAAACCCGATCATCGTCCAGGGGGACAAAAGCGTCCTCCTGGAAGTTGACAACGAGCTCTACCAGAGCGCGCGCGATATACTGGCGCGCTTCGCCGAACTGGAAAAAAGCCCCGAATACGTCCACACCTACCGCATCACCCCACTGTCGCTCTGGAACGCAGCCTCGGCCGGCCTGACCGCAGATGCCATCCTGGAAGGGCTGGAGCGTTACAGCAAATACCCCGTTCCTGACAACGTGCGGGTGGACATCCGGGATTACATCTCGCGCTACGGCCGGGTGAAACTGACCTGGCACGACAATGCAATGGTGCTCGTCTCGGACGACGCGGCGTTGATCGCCGAGCTGGTCCGCCACAAGCTGCTCATCCCCTACATCGTCGCTCAGATTGACCGCTACACCATACAGGTGGACCCATCCCGGCGGGGGCATATCAAACAAGCCCTGGTGAACATCGGCTACCCGGCCGAGGACCTGGCCGGGTATGTGGACGGCGAGGCGCTGGAGATCCACCTGCGACCGATGACGCTCAGTGGCAAGCCCTTTGCGCTACGTCGCTACCAGCAGGAAGCGGCCGAGATATTCTACGCCGGTGGCGCCGCCCACGGTGGCTCCGGCGTCGTCGTGCTCCCCTGCGGCGCAGGCAAGACAATGGTCGGCATGGCCGTGATGGAGCAACTACAATGCAGCACCCTCATCCTCACCCCCCACACCGTCGCCGTGCGCCAGTGGATTGACGAACTGCTGGACAAAACCACCCTGGCCGAGCACCAAATCGGCGAGTACTCCGGCCATCGCAAAGAAGTCCGGCCGGTGACCATCTCCACCTATCAAACGATGACCTACCGCAAGCGGGGGACGAAAAAGCGCGGGTTGCCTATGATTGAGGAGTTTCCCCACTTCGAGCTGTTCAACAAGCGCAACTGGGGGCTGATCATCTACGACGAGGTTCACCTATTGCCGGCGCCCGTCTTCCGCATCACCGCCGAGCTCCAGGCCCGCCGCCGCCTGGGGCTCACGGCCACACTGGTGCGCGAAGACGGCCGAGAGGAAGACGTTTTCTCCCTCATCGGCCCCAAGAAATACGACGTCCCCTGGAAAGACCTGGAAAAACAAGGCTGGATCGCCACGGCCGAGGTGACAGAAATCCGCATCCCCCTGCCCCACGAGATGCGGCTGGATTACGCCGTCGCCGAGAGACGCCAGAAGTATCGGGTGGCAGCCGAAAACCCGCGCAAGCTTGAAGTGTTGGATCAACTGCTGGCCAAGCATCCGGACGACCAACTGCTCATCATCGGGATGTACCTGGACCAGCTAAAACAGGTAGAGGCGCGCTACGGCTATCCCCTCATCACCGGCAAGACGCCGGTGCGTGAGCGACGCAAGCTGTTTCAGCAGTTCAGAGAGGGGACTATTCGCCGCCTGATCGTTTCCAAGGTGGGGAATTTTGCCCTCGACCTGCCCAACGCCAACGTGATGATTCAAATCAGTGGCACCTTTGGCAGCCGGCAGGAGGAGGCGCAGCGGCTGGGCCGCATTTTGCGCCCCAAGCGGAACGGGCTGATGGCTCATTTCTACACGCTGGTCAGCAAGGACACCAAAGACCAAGACTTTGCGGCCAACCGTCAACTGTTCCTCACCGAGCAGGGCTACCGCTACACCATCCTCTACGACTACGAGGTGGAAGATTACAAGCCGACGACCATAGCCTGCAAGTTCCGCGAAGTCAAACCAAAACTGCCTGCCGGATAGCGCTGTTCAGAACAAATATCGGGTGGCGAGACATAATACGTCACCATCGGAGGCTCAACGCAATGCCAAGAAGAAGTAGAGGAAAACCTCAGCCTGAGCTATTGGGAGAGTTCCTGAACAACTACACAGTCCCAACGCTCAAGAAGCTGGCGGGGCTTCTGGCTTCCAGGCTGCCTACCCGCAAAGCCGAACTCGTGGCCATCATCCAGAAGGAAATGGAGGATCCAGACCGTCTACGACAGCTTTGGCAAAGCCTCGACAAATTGCAGCAAGCAGCCGTCGCCGAAGTTGTTCACTCCCCCTCCCGCCGTTTCGATGCAGCCGGTTTTCGAGCCAAGTACGGCAGCGATCCGGATTGGGGCCAGATAAGTCGCTATGGTCGGATGGAGAGGCCCTCATTGCTCCATCTGTTCATTCACGATGGCACGATGCCCCGTGATTTGCAAGCGCGACTCAAACCATTTGTACCACTACCCCGTGCCTCAAAGGTACACACCGTGAATGAGCTGCCCGCTACGGTGACTCAGTCGTGGCACGAATACGATTACACTACCGGCAAGAGCGAGGAGCACCTCATAGAAATCCCGGTGATTCGTTGCGAAACCGAGCGCGTGGCCCAACACGACGTGCACGCCGTTTTGCGCCTGATAGATGCCGGCAGAGTCCGGGCGAGTGAGAAGACAAGGCGAGTGACCGCTGCCGGTGCGAGAGCGATCACGGAGGTATTACAGGGCGGGGATTTCTATCCACCGGAGAAAATCTCCGATGGCTGGCATACCGATCCGGGGCCTATCAAGGCGTTCGCCTGGCCATTGATTTTGCAAAGCGCGGGTCTGGCGAACCTCTCTGGAACCAAACTACAACTGACGCCGGCCGGCAAAAAGGCTCTCACATCGCCCCCACACCGCGTGATTCGCAAAGCCTGGAACCGTTGGCTGAAAACTACGCTTCTGGATGAGTTCAATCGGGTCCATACAATCAAAGGGCAGAGGGGAAAAGGCAAACGGGTGATGACCGCGGTGGCCGGAAGGCGGGCTGCTATCGTGGAGGCACTTGCAGCGTGCACGCCGCACCGGTGGATCGCCTTTGACGAATTCTCACGTTTCATGCGCGCTTCTGGCTACACCTTTGAAGTTGCCCGTGACCTGTGGCCGCTCTACATCGGGGACCCACACTATGGAAGCCTGGGATACTCAGGCTTTGGGAAATGGCACATCGTGCAAGAACGATACATGATGGCCTTCCTCTTCGAATATGCAGCCACGATGGGTCTCATTGACGTTGCCTACATTCACCCCTCAGGGGCTCGGAGAGATTACGGCAACCTGTGGGGCACAGATGATCTGGACTGCTTGAGTCGCTACGACGGCCTGTTGTATATCCGCATCAACGGTTTAGGCGCCTGGTGTCTGGGGCTAACAGAGGAATATGTCCCCTCACCACTGGAGGTACGGCAGGCTCTCAAAGTACTCCCCAATCTGGAAGTGGTTGCCACAGAGCCCCTCCCCCCAGGAGATGTGCTCTTCCTAGAACAGTTTGCAGAGCGAACCTCCGATGTGGTCTGGAGAATTCAGCCTACCCTGCTGCTGGAGGCTGTGGAGCAAGGACACTCAGTAGCCGAAATGGAGGCCTTCCTGAAAGCAAAAGCCGGTGACAGCCTGCCGGACAACGTGGAGGTCTTCTTCAAGGAAATGGGCGACCGGGCATCGCGCCTGGTAGACCGTGGCTCTGCCCGGCTGATCGAGGCCCAGGATGCTGCACTGGCGCAACTCATCACCAATGACAGCCACTTGCGCTCGCTCTGCATGTTGGCCGGAGAACGATATATTGTGGTTCCCGCGGACGCTGAAAAAGCCTTCCGCCGTGCTTTGCACAAGCTGGGATATGGTTTGCCATTGTCCCAGGGATGATCGCTGCTGAATAAACGATATGCCAACCCTGGAAAACCTTACCGAGGACGACCTCCATGGTCCGCTGAAAACCAAAAGCCTGCGCCGGGCGCGGGGCTACATCCACCGGGTGCAAAACCCGGTTCGTTCGGGCAAGACCCTCACCGCCCAGGTGCGCGGCACGCGCCTGTACGAGGTAGAGATTGACGTGGAGCCAGGCGGCATCAACGCCCGCTGTAGCTGCCCTTATGATTGGGGAGGCTATTGTAAGCACATCGGCGCGGTCCTGCTCAAGTGGATCCAGTCTCCCGACTCTTTTACCGTCAAAGAAGCGAAACCAGCCCTCGCCCAGCACCCTCTCGAGGTCACGCCTGTTAGCCCGCCGCCGACGCACCGGCCCGAAGAAGACCCCTTCTGGCTGACGACCTCCTTGGCCGAGCGCCAGCGCACCGACGATCAGCAGTTGAGCCGGTGGCTGGAGAAGATCAAATTGCAAGACCTGCGCCGGATGGCCAAAAGGCGCGGCTGGAAAGTCAAAGGGAATCGAAAAGCAGATATTGCCCGGCAAATCACCGAACACCTCACCGACCCCGGCGAAATCCTTGAAGCCATCCTTGGCCTGGACGAGGAACACCGGTGGGTGCTGCGCGCCTTGGTGCTTTTGGGCGACAAGCCCAACGTTCAAGCAGATGATCTGGGGCGGGTGGCCAGGATGTGGGGCGACCTTAGGGCCCACAAGCAGCTTGAAACCTACACCCGCCACCTCTGCGAGCTAGGGCTGGCCCTGCCGGGGAGCGTAATAGACACCTATATTCCCCACAGCGATTTCATCCCCTGGGCCATCCTCCGGCGCCTCCCTCCCATCCTGGAGCAAGGCATCCAGACGACCACCGACCTGCCCCGTGGTGAGCCTGCCGAACCGCCCCCGGACCGGTCGGCCCGCGACCTTGACCTCGGTGCCCCCTACGCTTTGGTCCGCACTGCCGGCCAGATCATCCTGCTGTTGGAACAATCCCCCTCTCCCCTGCGCCCTCCCATGCCGCGCCCCCGCCTGGAAAAGTTTTACCGCGGGCTGGAAAAGTGGGACTACGATCCTGACGAACTTTTGCGCGCAAAGGAGAGTGGAGGACTCCTAGCGCCCGATCTGGCTCTGACCGTTCCACCCCCTCGCTACTCCCTGCCCGACGAAACCATAAAGCGACTGGCCCCGGTGGCCGGAGGCGAAGCGCGCCTGGAGTTTATCTTTTCTCTGCTGGTAGCGGCCGGCGTCTTTCAGCCCGGCAGCCCGGTGACAGTCTGGCCCGAAGTGAAAGCCCGCTTCCTGAGCCAGGACGAACTGACTCAACGGGCCATCCTGGCCC
This sequence comes from Anaerolineae bacterium, assembly GCA_029933115.1. Classification (GTDB taxonomy): domain Bacteria; phylum Chloroflexota; class Anaerolineae; order E26-bin7; family E26-bin7; genus E26-bin7. Next base: position 5,031 of record JAOZOT010000094.1, read on the forward strand.
GTGTCTACTTCCAGATGTCCAACTGGAGCGAGCTGTGGGAAGTGCTGCGCCGCCCCGACATCCCACTGGTCCTCAGGCGTACTTTCAGCACCCCCTACTTCAAACCAGAACACCTACAGGCCCACCTGGTTCTCTTCCGCCACCTGGTCTTGCGGGTGCTGGCCTCTCTGCCCGACGGCCGGTGGGTGGCGATGGAAGACCTGTTCCGCCTGATGCGCGCCGTCTGGCCTCGCTTTGATGGGACGGCGTGGGAGACGTATTGGTATCCCAAATCCGTCGGCAGTTGGTTCCTGAGCGAGGCCGGCAGCGAGACGCCCCTGCGCCCGGAGGATGAGAAGCACTGGCAGTTGGCCCAGGGCAACTTTATCCGCACCCTCATCAGCGGGCCACTGCACTGGCTGGGGCTGGCGGACCTGAGCTTCAGCGACGGCGAGCTGAGCGCCGCCCGCTTCCACGGCCTGGCCGACCTCTACTGGGACCGGGTAGAGGCCCCGCCCGCCCCGCCCCACATCGCCCCCCGCGCCCCGACCATACCGCCAGAAGAGGTGGTGAGGACGGACTACCACACCATCAGCGTCCACCCGGCCATGCTCAATGCCCAGGCACACATCCTGCTGGAGAAAATTGCCCGCCTGGAGACGGCCACCACCGAGCTTTTCGTCTACCGGTTGGACCCCCACGTCGCCTACAAGGCGTTCGAGGCCGGCGCGGCCCTATCCGAAATCCTCGATGACTGGGAACAACTGATGCCTGTCCCCATGCCAGAGGCCATCCGGGCCCAACTGAGCGACTGGTGGGAGGCTTATGGCCGGGTGCGCATTTACGAGAACCTCACCGTCATTGAATTTGGCGACGACTATGCCCTGGCAGAGATGAAGGCCGTCACCTCCCTGAAGGAAATCATCGTTGCCGAAATCTCTCCTCGTCTGGTGATCGTCCCCCGGCAAGCTGTCGCCTCCCTGGTGAATGAACTGGAGCGAGCCGGTTACACTCCCAAGCAAACAGACGAGGTTTGAACTGGACTTTACAAATCCAGGGAGATGCCCGTCTTTTACAACTCTCATCTCCATAGCACTGACAGCGTGTCTGAAAAAATGCTCGTAGTGGCGACTTGAGTCGCTAACGACCGGCGCTCTGCGGCTAAAAACGACTGAAGTCGTTACTACGAGCGCCGCCCCCTGAATTTTCAGACACGCTCTGAGGCCCAGAAACCAGTTTTTAGGCCGCTGAATCGAGGACACAGAGATGTCGAACGAGATTGAGGCTATCATCAACTCTTATCACTCCGCCACATTGCGGGAAATGGCCAACGCCGCCGGCCTGGAGGTCACCGACGAGCGGGGCAAAAAGCTGCGCAAGGCGGCCCTGCTCGCCAAGATACGAGCCGAATTCTTCAGCGAGGCACGGGTGCGCGCCTCCTGGAAGCGGTTGGACGAACGAGAACAGACCGTGCTGAACCGCCTGTTGCTGCGCGGGGGGATAGCCACCACCAAAAGCTTCCGGCGCGAACTCGTCCGGGCAGGGCTGGCCACCGAGCCTGAGAAACCAGAGAAGCCCAGGAACCGCCGCTATTACTACTACCGCTCCGACGTCCCCTACGCCGATAGATACGCCGGAAATCCCAAACGCAAACAATCCACCATCTTTGAAGATATCATCGCCCGCCTGACCTACCACGGATTGGTTTTCAGCCGGGGGACACCTTTGACCTCGGGCGGCACCCCCTACAAGCTGCGATTTCACCCCGGCACTACCATCTACGTTCCCGAGGTCATCCGGCGCTACCTACCGGAGCCGGAGCCCATCCCGCCCAGCCTCTCCACCTGGCAACCGACCCGAATCGAAACCGGTACGCCGGCGCTGCTGCTGCGCGACCTCTACCTCTACTGGGACTTTGTACGGCGTAACGAAGTAACCCTGACCCAGGCCGAGTTTGTCCCCAAAAACCGGCTCAAGGCCATTAACAAAGCTCTGCTGATGCCCGACCCGCTCTTGCCAGAGGCCAGACGGGAGGATGACACCGGACGGCTCTACCTGCTGCGTCAGTTGCTGGAAACACTGGGGCTGGTGCGCAAAGAGAGAGGCCGCCTGCGCCCCGTCGGAAAAGACGCCCTGCACGTGCCCGAGTTCTGGAGCTGGACTCAAACTGAGCAGTTAAGGGCCTGTCTGGAGGCCTGGTCCCGGTCAGAGGGGCGCGGGGGATTGGGCAGCGATGCCGCCAAGTACGGGCCGCGCTATGCCCACGCCCGGCAGGCGGTGCTGACAGCCTTGAAAACGCTGCCGCTCAACGTATGGTTGGAGCCAGAGGATCTCCTGGAGCAGATCCGGGGGCAGGACCTGGATTTCTTATTCCCCGAGCACAGCAGGGTAGAGAACTCCAGAAGCAGTTGGTACTACAGCTACTCCGGCAGCTATTATTCCGGCCAGCGCGAGACCCTGCTCGAAACATTTGAGCACCTCGAAGCCGAGTTTGTGAACCGTTGTCTGACCGGCTTTTTGCATCACCTCGGAGTGGTGGACCTGGGCTATGACGACGACACGTTGCAAGGCTTCCGCTTGACTCCGACGAGCCGGAGCATATTGGGCCTGGAGACACCAGAGCAGCAACCCTCCCAGACCCAGGAAGAGACCGGCAGGCTGGTCGTCCAGCCCAGCTTCCAGGTGATAGCCATAGGACCGGTCAGCCTGGCCGTGCTGGCCCGGTTGGACCTGTTCGCCGAGCGGGAACGAGCGGACCAGGGCGCATTTGAATACCGATTGTCGCGGGAATCGGTCTACCGGGCACAGCAGTTGGGCATGGACGTGACCGACATCGCCCGTTTCCTGGAACAGGCCGGCAGCACCGCGCTGCCCCAGAACGTGCGCCGCTCACTGGACGAGTGGGCTGCCTCTCACGAGCGCATCATTTTTCGCACCGGGGTCAGCCTGCTGCAGGCAGCGGATGCGGACCTGTTGGCCGCGCTGATGGACGACCCACGCACCGGCAAACACCTGGCCCGGGCGGTGTCGCCAGAAGTGGCCCTGGTCAAAAAGAACCGGCAACGACGACTGACCTCCACCCTGGTGGAGCAGGGGCTCTTCCCGGCCGTCTCAGGCGCGCAGCCAGAGGCAGCCGACAACAGCGTCATCATCCAGGAGGATGGGACCATCCGCCCCATTCACGCCGTCCCCAGCCTGCACCTGCGCGGCCGGCTCTCCCGGCTGGCAGAAGAGACGGCCGACGGGGAATGGCGCTTGACCCCCGCCTCGGTCCGCCGGGCCGGTGGCAGCAGAAGCAAGGTGCTCCACCTGCTGGACGAACTGGGTAAACTTCACCGTGGCCCGTTTCCGGGCAAACTGGCCGAGCAGATCAAGGCCTGGGGTGGCTATTACGGTCAAGCGGCCGTCGAGACCCTCACGCTCATCGAGTTTCGCGACCAGGCCACCCTGGACGAACTGAGGCAACACCCCGAACTGCGGAGCTGTCTGACTCCCTTCCCGGCCGGAAATCGGGCGCTGGCCGTCGTCCCGGCCGAGAAACTGGCCCAGGTGAAGGAAATCCTGGCCCGTTTCGGGGTGCGCGTCAAAGATGGCCTGCGGTGATGAGAGACCAGGGTAACACATCGGACTGCCTCCAGGAGACACACCGTTAGCGGGGCAAAGCGCAGTTCCTTCGCCCCCTGCAGTGCGCCGCACTTCAACCTGACATTGCGCCTGCCACAGACACGACGTAGAAAATGGGTTCCAAAATCATCCTGACCGGCCGACCGGCCGGCAAGATCACCAAGACCGGCAAAGTAATCGCCTTCAAAATGGTAGAATCTCCGGCGCAGACCTCGATGCCAAAGGACCTGCCCAAGCCATCCCCTTCTGCCTACATCGTCTACTGCACGCAGAAGCAATGGAAGAAGGCAGAATATCGCGGCGGCGACGAATTGGTCATCGAAGGCAACCCCACCGTCCGTGTCACCCGGGATGGCCGAGGATACGTCGAGGTGGCGGCCTTGAAGATAACGACCAAGCGCAAGGAGGCCGCACTGAAACTACAACAACTCAGCGCCCATCGCGACGAATGCCTGGCCGCGCTGGAGGAAGCGCGGCGGACGGGCAGCGGCGTGGAGGAGGCGGAGGCCGCGCTGGACAAGGCAGAGAAGAACCTGGCTCGCTTCCGCCAGGCACACCCGGAATTGGACCAAGGCTGAACCCATACCCCCACCAGCCCAAACCGCAGAATAACCGCTCGCCGTTCGCGGCGGATGAGCGCCGCCTTCAAAAGCGCACTCCGCTGCCAACGAGGGAACCAACGCCGGCCGCTTTCTGCGCAAAAAGGAAGCGGCTTTTGCGCTTTTGGCCCCAATATTTTAAGGTTACCAGGTCAATTGCCTCTTGACAAATCTTAATTATTGTGTTAGAATAATTATAAACCAGGAGCTATTCTATGTCACGATTTGAAGAACTCGTTCAGAAATTCAAACAACATGGCTACAAAATGACCCCCCAACGACGGGCGATCCTCGAAGTCCTGACCGAGGGCATACATCACCCCACGGCCGAGCAAATCTACGAGCAGGTGAAAGAGCATCTGCCCGACATATCGTTGGCTACCATCTACAACACCCTGCACGAACTGACCGAGCTGCAGGAGTTGCGTGAACTCGACCTGGGCCACGGAGTACGACACTACGACATCTCGCCAGAGGACCACGCCCACCAGGTCTGCCTGATATGCGGGCGGATTGAAGACATCCCCGCCGATTTTGAGGCAGTCAAGTCACTGCTTCAATGCAGCGAGGGGTTTCACCCCATGCGGTACGCCGTGACGATCTACGGCTACTGTGCTGACGCCCCATCTGGCGAATAGCAAGTTGAGGAGGAACAAAAATGAACCCAGAAACCGATGCTGCCCTGGCCGCCCTTAATCAAGCCATTGAACTCGAGATGGAAGGCCGGCGTTTCTATCTGCAAGCGGCAGAATGCACCACCAACCCCAAAGGGGCAGAGATGTTCCGCTCTCTGGCGGACGACGAAACCACCCACGAGCGTATCCTCCGCCGCCAACTCGACGCCCTCACCAAAGGGGACAACTGGGTGCTGCCCGATGGCCTCCCCCAGGTCACAGCCGACCTGACGGCCCTCGTGTTCCTGGAGAGTGAGAAGGTGTGCGAGGAAGCCGTGCGACCCGATGACAGCGACCTGGATGCCCTGTTGTTCGCCTTGCAAATCGAAAACAAAAGCTTCAACCTTTATCGTGAACTGGCCCAAAACACCCAAGACCCCAACGG
>JAOZOT010000095.1 GCA_029933115.1 Anaerolineae bacterium
CTCCTTGCAACAACACGAACAGGTAAGTCCGCACGTAAACGTGGGCAAGTGATCGAGTGGGGCATGTTCCCACACAGAAGAGGAAAATAGGGTGTTTGCAGAGCTACCACACGAACACGAAAGACACGAAAAAGACGCAGTTGAAAATATACCACAATCCAAAGCAAAGGGCAAATTCAGCCTCAACCCACCGTCCAGACAGGAAAGCCCCCGTAGTCAACGGGGGCCTTTTGGTTGCCCAAATAGCTAATTCAGGCTATAATTATGACATGGTGAGAGAGCGTGTAACCGTCGTCGGCACAGGCAGTTGGGGCACAACTCTGGCCATCGTCCTGGCCCGCCACGGATTGGAGGTGACCCTTTGGGCCCGCACTGTGGAAGAGGCTAACGAGCTCGATAGCAATCGTGCCAATGAAACATTCCTGCCTGGCGTTCGGTTCCCAGACAATCTGAGCGTCAGCCATTCCTTGCCAACAGCTCTGGAAGCCTGCGATCTGCTTTTGCTGGTGGTGCCGGCTCAGCACATGCGGGAGAACGCCCGGCGAGTACGGGAACACCTTCGAGAAGGGACAATCGTCGTCAGTGCGGCCAAAGGACTGGAGATAGAGACCACCCTGCGCATGACCGAAGTCCTCCAGGAAGAATTGCCCCCCCGTTTTCACCCCTACCTGGCCGTCCTCTCAGGCCCCAACCTGTCTAGCGAAATAGTGGCCGGTCTGCCGGCCAGCACCGTCGTGGCCAGCAGAAACAATGAGGCGGCGCGCCTTGTGCAGGGGCTGATCATGACCCCCCAGTTCCGAGTATACACCCATAACGACGTCGTCGGTGTGGAGCTGGCCGGCGCCTTGAAAAACATCATCGCCCTGGGAGCAGGCATCTCCGACGGCCTGGGATACGGCGACAATGCCAAGGCGGCTCTCATGACACGCGGCCTGGCCGAAATCGCTCGCCTGGGGGTGGCCGCCGGAGCTAACCCGCTCACCTTTGCCGGCCTGGCCGGCATTGGTGACCTGGTAGCCACCTGCGCCAGCCCTCACAGTCGCAATCACTACGTAGGAGAGCAGTTGGCCCAAGGGCGAAGCCTGGCCGAGATCCAGGCTTCGATGAGGATGGTGGCCGAAGGTGTACCGACCACCATTGCCGCCCTCCAGTTGGCCCGGCGCTACGGCGTAGAAATGCCTATCACCGAGCAGATGTACCAGGTTCTTTTCGAGGGCAAGGACCCGCGCCAAGCTGTGGTAGACCTGATGACCCGCGACGCTAAAGGCGAGCTAGAGGAATTTGACAAAAAAAGAGAAACCCCTATAATGTTACGTACCCTATAGGGGTATCCAGAGGGTGACTTCCGCGAAGAAAAAAGAGGAGGTTTTCTGGACAGCGGCTTCGCCGTCCAGAAAACCATAATTTTTTGCCCCAGCATAAAGGAGAGGCAGAGAGTGGTAGAAAGACAGGAGATCACAGTGCGTCTCAGGAGAGTTGAGGGCCAGATACGAGGTCTTCAGCGCATGGTGGACGAAGAGCGCGATTGCGAGACCATCCTCGTCCAACTGATGGCTGCCCGCTCAGCTCTGGACAAAGTCGGCCTGCTCATTGTCAGCAACTACATTGACGAATGTCTGTCTGGTGAAGACCCCAAAGTGAAAGAGCGGGTAATCCGCCCGCTGCAATTCATCTTATCTCGCTACTCTCCCTCTCTGGAATCGGAGGAGCTTCTACCTTCAGAAGGCAGTTCAGCCAACGCGGATTCGCAGGGTAAAAACTGAACCTGTCAGTTACAATCCATAAAATCGTGAGGAGGAAAAAAATCCATGTCTGAACCAATCCACATTACTGATGACACTTTCGAGACAGAAATCATCCAATCGGCCATGCCGGCTATTGTTGACTTTTGGGCGGCGTGGTGTGGCCCCTGCCGTATGATTGCCCCAATCTTGGAGGAAATCGCCAAGGAGTACAATGGCCAGCTCAAAGTAGCCAAGTTGGATGTTGATCAGAACCCCCGCGTAGCGACTCAGTTCGGTGTCATGAGCATCCCGACCTTGATCCTTTTCAAGGACGGTGAGGCCGTGGAGCGGCTGGTCGGCTACATGCCCAAGGAGAGACTGCTGGAGAGAATAACGCCCCACCTGGAGGATTAAACCCGACTCAGCCAGATAGCCGAGGGCTTGCCCTCGGCTATCTGGCTGGCACGCTGCGGGTTTTTGGGTTCCCCGGTATCCATCCCGGTCAATTAATCAACGGCCAGGGGGATGGTAAAGCTGAAGGTGCTGCCCTGCCCCGGTTTGCTTTGAAACCACATCTGGCCTTCGTGCAGCTCCACGATGCTCTTAGCTATGGAAAGGCCCAAACCGGTCCCCGTAGTCTCGCGCACCACAGGATCGTCACCACGGAAGAACTTGTCAAAGATTCGCGCCTGGTCTTTAGGTGATATGCCAATGCCCGTATCGCTGACGCTCAAGCACAGATACCGAAGAGGGGGTTCACCTGAAGGAGCAGGTTCAGCCTCACCAGGCGGTGAACCGTCGGGCCACACAGCAGCCTTCACGCTGATCTTTCCCCCAGGCAGTGTATACCGATAAGCGTTGCTCATCAAATTGGTCAGCACCTGGATAAGACGGTCCTCGTCAGCCCGCACCGGGGGCAGGTCCTCGGGCACCTCGACCGTCAGAGTCAAATCCTTGGCTTTGATCCTCTCCTGCATGGTCTGTACCACCTCTTCCACGACGGCCTTGATGGAGATGGGCTTGAAGCGCAACTTCAACCGCCCGCTTTCGATGCGGGAGATGTCCAGGAGGTCGCTGACCAGGGCATTCATCCGATCTACGTTGGACCTTATCACCTGTAAGAATTTCTGCTGCATTTCGCTTATCTCACCTGCGGTGCCCTTGAACAAGAGGTCAGCATAGCCCTTGATGGAAGTCATGGGGGTCTTCAGTTCGTGGGAGACGATGGAGACAAACTCGGACTTGGCTTCGTTGGCCCGTTTGAGATCGGAGTAGAGGCGTGCGTTCTCAATGGCAATAGCGGCGTGATCTGCCAGACGCATCATAAAGATCAGATCATCTTCATTAAAGGCAACCGGCTTTGAACTCTCCACACTGATCACACCCATCACCCGCCCCTCGCGCTGAATGGGTATAGTCAGTTGAGAGCGGGTCTCCGAGATAACACTGACGTAATCTGGGTCTCGAGTCACATCGGATACCAGGGCCGGCTGCCCTGTCTGCACAACGCGCCCCACGATCCCGCTATCAACAGGCCAAAGCTCCTCGGCGGACAATTTGTGTTCCCGCGGATAGCCACGGGTAGCCAGAAGCTGCATCCCCTCTCGCTCCTGGGTGACCATGCCAATCAGCCCCCCGTCTGCCCTGGTCATCTGTATGGCACAGTCCAGAGTAAAGTCCATGACTTGCTCGTAATCGAGAGTGGTGTTGAGCTGACGGTCAATCTCCTGCATAATGGCCAGTTCCTCAAGCCGTCTGGCCAGAGCCTGGTCGGTCATGGTGTACAGGCGAGCGTTCTCGATGGCGATGGCTACCTGATCGGCCAGTGATTGCAGCACAAAAAGGTCGCTCTCGGTGAAGACGTTCACCCGCTCGCTTTGAACATCCAAGACACCCAGTATCCGCTCTCCACGGAGCAATGGAATAGCCAATTCAGCTTTGGTGTCGGGCAGGGCCGGATGGGGAAGGAAGCGTGGTTCCTTGCTCACGTCGTTGGCCAGCAGGAACTCGCCTCTGCCGGCCACCCAGCCAATGATCCCCTCCTCTCCGATTTTGAGCCGATGGCCCTCTCTGAGCATGATCTCCCCTGCACGCCCGGTGCCCGCCCGCAAAACCGCCCGTTGGCTATCGGTGTCATTCAGGAACACCTGGACGTGGTAGTAGCCAAAGCGTTGCTGAATGAGCTCCACCACCTGGGCCAGCAGCTCGTCCAGGTTGAGGATAGAGACGATCTTCTGGCTGACTTCTCTGACAGTTTCCAGTTGAAGGGCTCTTTTGCGCTCTTCCTGGAAGAGGCCGGCATTCTCGACAGCGATGATGGCCTGGTTGGCCACGGTCTGGCAGAGTCTGATTTCTCCCTCGGTAAATTGCCGGTCACGGTGGCTCTCACAAAGGTCAACGAAGCCTATCACCCTGCTCCTGACCATCAGCGGTATGACCAACGCTGTCCGTGCTCCGAGCCGCAGCAGTCGCGCCCGGTCGCCCTCGCCGGTGGTGGAGTCGCTGAGGCCAATGCTCAAAGGCCGGCGCGCCAGGAGAGCACCTTTGGTGATAGGAGAGTCCCCCAGCGGAAACGTCTCGCCGATAAGGGAAGCCCGTTCCTTCTCTGAGGCCCGGTGCCCAGCGTACTCAGCGATGACAGATGAGACCTGCTCGTCCATGTTGCACTCGTAGACACGGACGCTGGTAGCGTCAACGATTTGGACCATCCGCCGGGCCAGGGTGCTCCACACCTCGCCTATCTCCAGGGTGGAGGAGATGGCTGCGCTGGCCCGGAAAAGGAGCGAGAGCTCACGCACCTTCTGCTGGGTCTCTGCGTGGAAACGGGCACTTTGAATGACGAGACTGGTCTGATCGGCCAGGGCTGAGAGAAAAGCCAAATCGTCCTGGCTGTAAAGGTCCCCACTCAACTTGGGCCCCAGAGCCAACCATCCGATCAACTGCCCTTTAATGTGCAAAGGGACGCAGAGTACCACCCCCAAGACCTCCAAACGTGCTTTTTCCTCAATCGAGAACTCTTCAGGGTACCAGTCCCCTTCTTCTCCGTGCAGGTAAAGAGGACCTTTGTCGGTTAACCAGCGCACAATTTGATCCTCTTCGCTGAAGCGGACCATCTGCATGACCTGAGACGAGATTCCTCTGGCCTTGCGGGAGATGTAAGCCCTCATGTATTGCTCAAACAGGATAACGGCGGTGCACTTGGCGTGCAGCACGTCTTGCACGCGCTCCACCAGCATATCCAAAAGGTGCGACAGGTCCAAAATGGTCGTCAGTTCCCGACTGAAATCCTGCAAGATCAAACGATAGTCTTTGCGGTCCTTGTAGAAGACGCTGTCAACCAGCAATTGCACCCTGTCTCTGAGCGGGCTTATAAAGATCACCAGAACCAGGACGAATATGGCCAGGATGATCGGATTGGTCGCAGGAGAAGCGATGGCAAACAGCTTGCTGATCAGGCCGATCAACAAGAAGTAGGCCGCGGTGACTCCTAAAGTCAAAATGGAATAGGCCAGACCACGGCTGATCATCAGGTCTACATCAAGCAGGCGATAGCGCAGGAGAGCATAGGTCACGCAGACGGGGAAAGCAATCAGAGGCGGACAGTACAGAAACGGTTGGAAGGGAAGCCCTAGTTGTAGAGTGGCCGAGACGGTCCAGAACACCAGAGGGGCAAAGGTGATAATGCTGCCCAACAGGATGATCCGAGCCTGATACCTAACGACGCCCGGAGGAGTGCGTAGCCGTGCGTACAGCAGGAAGGCGAAGAAGATCAAGAGCCCTAATCCAATGTAGGCGTAGCTCCAACGCCAGGGGGTAAAATAAGCTCGTGGATCAGGCGGGACAAACAGCGCGTACTCGGCCCAGGCGGCCAGGGCCAAGGCCGGCAGATAGGGGAGAAAACGCAGCGGGGGATAGCGTCTGATCAGAGTCGTCTCTGCCGGAAAGACCAGACCCAGGTGAGCTATGCTGGCCGCGATCAAAGGGAGGGAGAACGTCCACAAAGGCACCAGGCGGTGGGTAGTAACCATGTCGAAAAAGGAGGCAGTGAATATAGCTGAGCAAGCGCAGAAGAAGCCAAAGGACTGCCCTCCCCGCGTGTTTCCCTTAAGATAGTACACCCACAGACCCAGAGCCAGGTAGATAAGGCCGATGAAGTAGGGAAGCCAGAAAAAAGAGATGAAATCGCGCCGGGGAAAATCCATCAGCGTCACATTGACCCGGCGCTGACTCCAGCCTGCTCCCTCCTGGCTTTCTACAGTCAGGGTGACCTGACTGCCAGGCCCGGCTGCCTTGAGAACGCGCTCCAATTCAGCAGCGTTGGACACCGCCTGGCCGTTGACTTCCAGGATGCGGTCGGGGCCGGCCAGGCCGGCTAGCCATCCGCTCCACCCCTGGCCGTGCATACTGCTGACCACCATGGTGTGTTCTACAAGTACACCCATGAACGGAACACGAACCCAGCGTAAGGCCAGCCAGGGGGCAATGAGGTTGGCGACGATGGCCAGGGCGAAGGCCGAAATGAGAAGCACCTTCACGCCCCACGTCCAGAAGTTTGACTTCAGTTGCCGCTGGGTGACGCTCGGTTGGCCCGGCATCATCAGGGTCTCCCTTGCCTAGCCGCAGGCTGCATTAGCTTCAGTACACCAAGTTTATCACAGGTGTCAAAGCCTGTCAAGGCTCACACGCCTTGAAGAAATAGAGGTCACTTTTCCATCACTCTGGCCAGCTCATAAAGGTCCAGGTCGAGCTCAACCTGGCTGTCTGCCATTTCTTCCAAAGAGACGGTGACGATTTCATGGCCTCTGATGCCCACCATAAGGCCGTAGTGGCCGTTGTAGAGTTCGGTGACAGCGGCCGCTCCCAATTGCGTGGCCAGCAGCCGGTCAAAGGCCGAGGGAGAGCCCCCTCGCTGGATGTGCCCCAGCACGGTCACCCGCACCTCGAAACCAAGTTCCTCTTTGTGCTCATTCAGGTAATCAACTACAGCCCGAGTCCCCGGTTTGTACCCTTCAGCCACCACGACAATACAATGACTTTTTCCACGGATGTAGGCGTCCAGAAGGCCCTGCGCTACCTCTTCCAGGGTTGTCTCAACTTCGGGGATGAGGACCATCTCTGCCCCACCGGCTACCCCACCCATCAAGGCCAGGTAGCCGCAATCGCGGCCCATGACTTCGACGAGGAAGGCGCGTTGATGAGAGGAGGCAGTGTCCTTGATGCGGTCTATGGCTCCCAGGATGGTATTCAAGGCAGTGTCAACGCCGATGGCCATGCTGGTCCCTGGCACGTCGTTATCAATAGTGGCCGGCACTCCGACCACCGGAAAGCCGTGGCGGTGAAGGGCCAGAGCGCCGGTCAAAGAGCCGTTGCCGCCGATGACCACCAAACCCTCGATGCTGTGCTTGTTGAGGTTACGCAGGGCTTCTCGCTGCCCCTTGACGGTCTCAAATTCTGGCGCGCGGGCCGTACCCAGGATAGTGCCTCCTTTACCAACGATCCCTCCCACTGCGCGAGCATCAAGCGGTATCATCTCTCCGTCTATCAGCCCGGCGTAGCCTCGCTCGATGCCTATGACCTCCAATCCGTATCCCACGGCGGTCCTGGTCACAGCGCGGATGCAGGGATTCAGCCCCGGACCATCGCCGCCGCTGGTCAACACACCAATGCGTCTCATGCGATGTTGCCTCCGTTCATAATTTTCCCCCTCTTTGCGGGAGCATGTCCCATTTGACCCCTGCCCACGTTTACGAGCAGGCTACCGCGCCACCACAAAGGCCACAGCGTACTCCCGAGAATGGGAGAGGCTGATAGCAAATTCCTTCAGGCCGAGGCTCTCGGCCCGGTCTAGAGCATGGCCGTGCAGGTGAACCAGCGGCTTACCTCGTGCGTCGGGCAACACCTCCACCTCCCGCCAGAAAATGCCCCCCCGGCCGACGATGCCTGTGCCCAGGGCTTTGGACACGGCTTCTTTGGCCGCGAAACGGGCCGCCAGTTCATGAACCCGTCCTCGACAGTAGGCTATCTCTGCTTCGGTGTACACACGCCGCAGGAAACGCTCGCCGTGCCGCCGGAAGACCTGCCTTATGCGTTCGATCTCGATAATGTCCACGCCGACGGAAATAGAACCGCCGGTGACAGAAATAGGAGTCATCTCTTCATCTCTTCATAGTGTAGTGAAGTACATCGTCTCTCTTCTCGTTTGATTTTGTCCACTAAATCCAGTATAATATAACCAGAGCCGAGAAGAGAGGTAAACACATTTAACCAAAGATAAAGGGCATAGATATGAGCACAGTGCAAATTCCGCAGCGAGTGCGCCAGGCAGCCAGAATGCTTCATTTCTTCAGTCGGGAAGAGTTAGCGCAGTTGGTGAGCCTGGTGCCCGAACTGCAAACAATCAAGCCCGCCGAACTGCCAGCAGCCATTGAGCACGTGCGACAAGCAGTGCTATCCCTGCGTGGTGGCGTCCCACTTTCTCCCGATGAGGAATTCATTGGCGGATTAACCTACGAACAATATCTCACCCTCTCCGAAGAGGAAGAAGATGCCCTCTGGGAACGCATCTTTGCCGAGGAGGAGGTAGATCTGACAGATATGGAAGAACATGATGTCCGGCCAGATGCCTACGTGCCTGCTCGACAAAAACGTAGCCCGTAAGGCTATCAGTGGCACCGCCAGGGCGCAGTTGGGCGTCGCTCTTAATTCCCACGAAATCGCATCTGTTGCTCTACTTGATGCGGGATTGCAAGAACGTGCCTGCCTTTACATCTCTTCTGAGCTTTTCCACATCCTTCAGAAGCGGGCTGTGTATCCCGAAGTTCGACTGTTTATGGCCAACGTTCAGGTCATGCGGATCGGCCGTTACTTCAAACGTTGGGCACGCCGCCTAGGCGATTTCGGTTTCACCTACGAAGACGCCAAGATATTGGCTTACGGCTCCTTTGGCACCGATGAAACTGGCGGGTTACTGGGTGTAGAATTTATCGCCACCCTTGACCAGCCGTTCATCAACAACTACTTGAAACACCGAGAGGCCATTGAAACACAGCTGGCGGCGATGACGGAGAACCTGACGCCACCGTTTTGCCGTGCGGCTCTACCAATAGTAATGCAACCGCAAGAGTTCGTTACTACATTGACATAACGGCGAACTCAATACCCCCGCCCCATTCCCCGATAGATAAAGCCCAGACTCTGCATTTCTTCCACATCGTATACGTTGCGGCCATCAATGAGGATCGGCCGACGCATGGCTTTTTTGATCGAAGCCATGTCCAGGTGCTTGAACTCGTTCCATTCCGTCATGATGACCAGAGCGTCGCTGCCTTCAGCCACCTCGTAGGGGTTGGCACAATAGGTGACATCATTGAGGACGCCTTTGGCGACTTCCATAGCCACCGGGTCATAGGCTTTGATGCGCGCCCCCTCGTTCTGCAACAGGTGAATGACCTCGGCAGCAGGAGCATCGCGCATGTCGTCGGTGTTGGGCTTGAAAGCCAATCCCAGGATGCCGATGACTTTCTCGTCCAGGGTGCCCAGCAGGTCCCGCAGCTTTTGCACTACCAGGCGGCGCTGGTCGCGGTTGATCTCCATCACCGCCCGCAGCAATTGCGGGTGGCAGCCGTGAATGGAGGCCATGTGTTCCAGAGCTTTGACGTCCTTGGGGAAGCAGGAGCCGCCGTAGCCGACCCCGGCGTCGAGATAAGAAGAGCCGATGCGCTTGTCGTAGCCCATGCCGACGGCCACCTCTTTGACATCGGCCCCCAGGGCCTCGCAGATGGAGGCAATTTCATTAATGAAGGAGATACGGTTGGCCAGGTAAGCGTTGGAGGCATACTTGATCATCTCCGCCGTGCGCAGGTCGGTGATCATGATGGGGGCTCGCAGCGAGAGATACAGTTGAGCCACCTTCTCTGCCGCCTCGCGCTTCAGAGAGCCCAGCACAATGCGGTCGGGGTGCATGAAATCGTGGACGGCCGAGCCCTCACGCAGGAATTCGGGGTTGCTGACTACGGCAAAGTCCACATCGTTGGCCTTGTGCTTCTCCACGATGTCGGCCACCCAATCGCCGGTGCCTACGGGCACGGTGCTCTTGTTGACAATAGTCAGCGGATGGTCCATGACGGCGGCAATGCTCTCGGCGGCCATGCGCACGTACTTGAGGTCGGCTTCGCCGTCCACTCCCGAGGGAGTACCGACGGCGATAAAAACAAACTCGGCGCCTTTGACCCCTTCCTCGTAGGAGGTGGTAAAGTGCAAACGCCCCATCTGCATGTTGCGCCGCACCATCTCCTCCAGACCCGGCTCGTAGATGGGCATCCCTCCGGCCTTCAACTTCTCAATCTTGGCCTCGTCAATGTCAATGCAGGTCACCTGATTGCCCAAATCGGCGAAGCAAGTGCCGGTCACTAAGCCCACATAGCCTACCCCAACCACACAGAGCTTTCTCATGCTTCTGACCCTTCCTCCAAAACAATGTTTATTCTATCCAGCCCCTCACTCGGTAAGTCCGCACGTAAACGTGGGCAAGTGATCGGGTGGGGCATGTTCCCACA
>JAOZOT010000096.1 GCA_029933115.1 Anaerolineae bacterium
GCGGGACGACGGTCTACGCCGGGGGGCTCTTCACCACCATTGGCGGGCAGGCGCGGGAGGGGTTTGCGGTGTTCAGCGGGATGCGCACTCTGACCGTGAACACGGCCGGGACGGGCAGTGGCACGGTGACCAGCAATCTGGTGGGCATCAACTGCGGCACGGATTGCACGGAGGATTATTTGGACGGTGCGGTCGTCACCCTGGCGGCCACGGCCGATCCCGACTCGACCTTTGCCGGCTGGAGCGGCGACCCCGATTGCGCCGACGGCCGGGTCACCATGGACGCTGCCAAGACTTGTATCGCTACTTTTAACTTGCAACAGCCCCGGCAGGCCGAGCCAGGGCCGGGAGTGGTTCCTGAAGCCAGCACCCTCTTCCTCTTGGGCAGCGGCCTGGCCGGTCTGGGAGCCTACGCCCGCCTCCGTCGGCGTGGCAGGAAGAGGGAGTAGCACCGACGTCTCTAGGCCCTAAGGGTCGCCAATCGTGATCGATCAGCGCGAACAATCCGAGAGTCTCTCAAAGCATGAAATAGCGCTGGCCATGACCGTCGTCGGCTTGATGGCCATCGTCTTTTTCCCCACGCTGCGCTGGCTCGTCGTCTCGTGGTCCAGCAACCCCTATTATTCGCACGGGTTCTTGGTGCCTCTCCTCTCGGCTTACTTCGTCTGGCGCAGGCGAGATGCGCTCAAACATCGCAAACCCAGCAACATCGGGCTGGCGGTCCTGGCTGTGGGGGTGACCATGCATTTGCTGGCCGTTCCCCGGCAGGCTCACCTGGTCTCCGCCCTGGCCTTGGTCGTCGCCCTGGCGGGGTTGCTCCTGTATTTCTGCGGCCTGGAAGCGGTGCGCCAGATGCTGTTCCCGCTGGGCTTTTTGCTCTTGATGATCCCCTTGCCCTTCGTGGAGCGCTTGGCCCCGGCCCTGGAGGCTTTCGTCTCTCGCTACGCCACTCTGATGGTGCGCGTCCTGGGGACGCCCGCTGAAAACCTTGGCTCCCAGGTTCGATTGGCCAACGGAGCCTTTACCATCGGCGCGCCCTGTAGCGGGCTGCGCTCCATCGTCAGCCTGTTCACTCTGGCCGTCGTCTTTGCCTACGTCGTCAGCGGCCCTCTGGTGGGCAAAATCGTGCTGATAGCCGCCGCTCCGCCCATCGCTATGGTCGCCAACCTGGTGCGGGTGGCTTTGTTGCTCCAGGTAGCTCACCTCTTCGGCCCAGAAATCGGCATGAAATACTACCACACCCTGGCCAGCCCTCTTCTGTTCCTCATCGCCTTCACCCTCTTCATCGTCCTGGGGAGAATATTGGGATGCTCCGAGCTTCGGCCAGATATTTGATCGTCATCGTCTTGCTGCTCTTGGCAGCGATAGGTACCTGGGCTCTATCTCGGCCCAGGAGCCTACCCCAGCCTGAGCCCTCTCCCTCGCCTCGAACTGAGAGTCTGCCCCAACCCGGCCCCTCCCCCACGCCTCGGCCCACGAGGGAACTCCTTCCTGTGTACGTCATTGACGTAGAGGGCTGGTATCGGATCACGCGCTACGAGCGGGCCGTGGTCAGCCCTTACAAGTTCACCATCGGCGACGATCTGGCCGAGAACATTCCGCGCCGCGTAGGAGTGTGGCAAGCTCCGGGTTCGGATCTGTTCATTGAACCGGAGATCAGGAAGTGGTTTGACAACCCCGAGGCAGCCCTGATGCGACAATATCAGGACGGGCAGGGCAACTCGCTCATCCTCATCATTTTCGGCAGCAAGGACGAAAAGAGCTATCACCTCTTCGAGCACACTCCCATCACCTGTGTCCCAGGCCAGGGTTGGAAGATCACCGAGGAGGAGCTGGAGCCCATCGCCATCGGCGATTCAGAGATCACGGTGCGGCGGCTCGTGGCCGAAGTGGAAGGTCAAAAGCAGATCGTGTTGTGGTGGTACCTATGGGATAACCTGGAACGCTATCCCGAAGATGGCCTCTTTTCCGTTCGGGTGCACGTCTATGTAAACGACTCGGAAAGCGAGAGCCTGGAAGCGGGCAAGTCATTCGTCCGCCAACTCTTTCCAGAGGTTCTATCGTGGCGCAGGTTCTAACTGGAATCGGTGATTGGACAAATCGGAAATTAAGATGTATAATTGACCCCAGTTGATTGAAGTCTCGGATAGAGGACCTCCATTGACATCTCTTATTGACAGCGTTGTCAGAACAGGAAATAGTTGGTCAAACACAGCCCCGGTAGCGGCTGATAATTGGATGAAGAGGTTTCGTGGGGTTGTTCGTCAGGTTATGAGTGAATGTGGGACACCGGGAGAGGCGGCTCTTGGGCCGATTAGCCTTGGTCCAGGGTGTCCTTTTTAGTCTCGGTAGATCCAATTTTGCTTGGCCTGGATCGCCAGATTCAGGCCAGAAACGGGGATTTGGCAATCCCCTCAGAGCAATTTTGGATCCACTGAGTCTCAGTAAATCACAAAGGTTTGCGGGGGATTGCCAGATCCGCCGCCAAACCGCTGGATTGCCAAATCCGGCGGGAGCAAATTGCGATCTGAGTCTGTGAGGAGGGTGGGAGTGCGAGAGATCAGTTGTGAGGAGATAACAGAGACGGTGGCCCGTCTTTGCATCGAGGCCAACTACTATTTGGGCGATGACGTGATCGAAGCCCTGCGCCAAGCCCGGGATGCCGAGGTCTCGCCTGTGGGTCGTGAGGTGCTGGATCAACTCCTGGAGAACGCCGCTGTGGCCCGTGAGGAGGAAATGCCCCTCTGTCAGGACACGGGGCTGACGGTGGTCTTTCTGGAGGTGGGACAGGATGCTCATATCGTAGGTGGCGATCTCTACGAGGCTATCCAAGAGGGCGTGAGGCGCGGGTACGAAGAAGGCTATCTCCGCAAATCCGTCGTGGATAAGCCGTTCTCAGCGCGTGTCAACACCAGAGATAATACCCCGGCCGTGATCCACACCCAGATTGTCCCTGGCGACAGGCTCAAGGTCACCGTGGCGCCCAAAGGTGGCGGCAGCGAGAACATGAGCGCCTTGGCCATGCTCAAGCCGGCCGATGGGCGTCAGGGTGTGGTGGACTTTGTGGTGGAGACCGTCAGGAAAGCCGGAGCTAACCCCTGCCCCCCAACTATCGTCGGAGTTGGAGTGGGGGGCACGGTGGAAAAGACGATGTGGCTGGCCAAACATGCGCTTCTCAGAGAAGTGGGCCAGCCCAGCCCCGACCCAGAGGTGGCCGAGTTGGAACAAGAGATTCTGGAACGAGTGAACAGACTGGGTATCGGTCCCCAGGGTTTAGGTGGCATTATCACCTCTCTGGCTGTGCATGTGGAGACTCACCCTTGCCACATCGCCAGCCTGCCCGTGGCGGTCAACATCCAGTGCCACTCGGCTCGACATAAGGAGGCAGTTCTGTAGTCACGTAGTGCTGCTGTCTGGAGAAGCTGGAAAGGAGCGCGTTGGAAATGGCCAAGTCTGCTCTGATTCTGGGAGCCATCGCTTTTATCCTGATCCTCGGGGCCGGCTTGCTGAGCCCTCTTTGCACTCCTTGCGTAGCTCTATTGGCCGGGCTGATCGCAGGCTGGCTGGCGGCTTATTTCGAGCGACCAACGGAAGGTAAAGCGGGTGCAAGCGTAGGCGCGCAGGCGGGAGCTCTGGCGGGGATAGGAGCTCTGATAGGACAGTTTGGCGCTGCCCTGATCAATAGCTTGATCATGGGGCCCAAGGGTGCGGCTGAATTCTTTGAAATGCTGGGATTGGAACAATCCGGTGCCACTTTTAGCGAAGCCGACTACTGGCTTGGGGTGTTGGGCAGTGCTGTGTGCTGTAGCTTTGTCAATGTCTTGCTGATGGCCGCTCTGGGTGCGCTGGGAGGCTACATTTGGTTCAAGATCAGTGGTCCCAAAAACCCTGATCAAGGGTCTTTTTAGGAGGTCGGAAGTGGAAATCACAACGCCTCTAACTGAGGAGGTCATCGAACAACTGCGCGCCGGCGACAGGGTGACCATCACCGGCATCATCTATGTGGGGCGGGATGCTGCTCACAAGCGCATGATTGAGGCTCTGGATAAGGGTGAACCTTTGCCTTTCGACCCGCAAGGGCAGATTATCTATTACATGGGGCCCTCTCCGGCCAAGCCGGGCAAACCCATTGGCTCGGCTGGCCCCACCACCAGCTATCGCATGGATCCCTACGCGCCGCGCCTGATGGAAGTGGGACTCAAAGGCATGATTGGCAAAGGCAACCGCTCTCTGCCCGTGCGGGAGGCCATGCAGAAGCACAAGGCCGTCTACTTTGCGGCCATCGGTGGGGCAGCGGCCCTCATCGCCAAAAGCATCAAAGAAGCTGAGGTCATCGCCTACGACGATTTGGGAGCCGAGGCTCTGCGCCGGTTGAGGGTGGAGGACTTTCCGGCTATCGTGGTCAACGATATCTACGGCGGCGATGCCTACGAGGAAGGCAGAGCAAAGTATCAGAAATAAGGACCCTCAGAGCGTGTCTGAAAATTCAGAGGGCGGTGCTCGTAGTAACGACTTCAGTCGTTTTCGGCCACAGAGCACCGGTCATTAGCGACTCAAGTCGCCACTACGAGCACTTTTCAGACACGCTGTCAGGGGAAGAGGGCTTTATGGTTTGTTTGCGGCGGAGGTAACTACCCAGACCATGGTATGAAGCCCCCGTCGCAGGCGGGGGTGAGATCACAGCTATGCCGGGTTACCGGGTGCGAGTAGAAGCGTGGGCCGGCTATCACCGACCCCCCGCTTCGCAGGGGGCTTGAAATCAACCGTGCCTGGGTAGTTATGGGCGGAGCTTGATATGGTGAATCATGATGCGTTCCTGGCGCAATCTGCTTCGGACGTTGGGCGAAGTTGTTTACGGCATGTCCATGCACGACATGGTCCGTTTTGGCCTGCGGGAGAAGGCCGCCTTGGAGCACCTCTTCATCCTGGTCAGCTTTGGCGATCTGTTGGGCGTGCCCGTCTTGCCGCCTTATTACACCCTGCGCCTGCTGCCCTACATCGTACCGCAGATCAACGCCTGGCGGCGGCGCATGTTGCGGGAAAAGGACTTGACCGATTTGATCGGATAGCAAATAGGCTTGATGAAGGAGAGTCATGAGGGTTAGACTGTCAGCAGAGATGTTGAAAAACGAACTCGTTCGCAGAATCGAGGAAATCAGCGGAGAAGACCTGCTGAAGTGCTACCAGTGTGGCAAGTGTTCCGCTGGATGCCCGGCGGCCTTTGCCATGGATATGCTGCCCAGCCAGGTGATCCGCTTCGCTCAATTGGGTCTGGTAGAAGAAGTGCTGAATTCGGAGACGCCCTGGTTCTGCGCCGCCTGCCAGACTTGCTACGCCCGCTGTCCCAAAGGAGTAGACCTTTCGCGCATTATGGAAGCCGTGCGGGAGATTGTGCTTCAGGAAAAGGGCGACTACATTGATCTCAGCACCCTGTCGCCGGACGACCTGGCCGAATTCCCCCAGCAAGCTTTCATCGCCGGCTTTCGCAAGTATACAGCATAGCACGCAACACTTTTCGGAGAAATGTCCCTGATGAAAATCTCCTACTTTCCCGGTTGCACTTTGAACACCACAGCCAAAGGTTTCGACAATTCGTTGCGGGCCTCGGCCCGGGTCCTGGGAGTCGAATTGGCAGAGTTGCCCGAGTGGAACTGCTGCGGGGCAACCTTTCCCCTTCTGGCCGATAACGTCCTTGATTTGGTTGGCCCGGCCCGCGTGCTGGTCGCCGCGCGGGAGGTGGGTGAACGCCTGGCCGTGGCTTGCACCACCTGCTATAACGTCCTCAGGCGTACCAATCTTGCCCTCAGTGCCGACGAGGACAAACGGGAGAAGCTCAACTTTTTCATCGAGGCCGAATACGAAGGAGATTTAAAAGTCCTCGATGTGCTGCAAATTTTGCGGGATGAAGTTGGATTTGACAAGATTGCGCATAAGGTGAAGAGGCCGCTGACGGGCTTGAAGGCGGCGGCCTACTATGGCTGTATGGTGCTCCGGCCCGCAGCCGAAGTGGCCTACGATGACCCGGAGAACCCGCGCGCCCTGGACGATTTGTTGATTGCATTGGGGGCGGAAGCGGTGGACTACCCTCACAAAGGCGAGTGCTGCGGGGCCTATCTGGCCGTCAAATCGCCTGAAGCCACGGCCGAGATGACCTATACCATCCTGTCCTCGGCCCAGAAAAACGGGGCCCAGGTGATGGTCACCAACTGCCCTCTCTGTCAGTTCAACCTGGACAAGCAGCAGGTGGAGATGGCACGCCGGCACGCCGGCTATGAGCCTATCCCCGTTTTCTACTTTGCCCAGCTTTTGGGTCTGGCTCTGGGTCTGGACACAGATGACTTTGGCTGGGAGAGGCATTATATTGACCCGCATCTGGTGTTAAGCAAATGGTCTGATTGAGGGAAGAGAAAAATGGTAACAAATGTTAAATCAAGTGTTGATGCAGCCCTTCTCCAAAGTATAGACATTGGCTCTGTTCTACAGCGTCTTCGTGAGACAGGGGAACCCGTCTTTGTAACCTGGTTCGATGAGATCCAGGCCGTTATTCTGCCGGTGGAACGGTACTATGCCATGATGGATCTTCTGGAGGACCTGGAAGACGAGCACGATGAGGAATTGGCCAGAAGGGTAAGCGAGGCACGAGAGGCCTATACATGCGGTGAAGGTCACAGCTTGGAGGAATTCCTAGCGGATCTGGAGCGGGTGGGTGTATGAGGTCTGGTTAGCATCACGACGGGTGGAGAAAGCTATCGCCGATTTGCCGCCCACCGACAGGGAAAGGGTTATCAAGGCCATTCAGAGTTTACGCGAAGAGCCTCGCCCTAGGGGTGTTAAGAAGCTCGGTGGCAAGCTGAGCGGTTCCTGGCGTATCCGAGTGGGCGCTTATCGAGTTCTTTATGACATTCATGACGCTGATAGAGTGGTGGTGATAACCGACGTAGGCCAGCGCAAAGACGTCTACCGGTGGAGATAGCAAAAGGATATGACTAAGGAAGCTGAAACGCCGTGTAAAAGAGCCCTCATCATCGGTGCCGGCATCGCCGGTATGCAGGCCGCATTGGACATCGCCAATTCGGGCTACGAGGTGGTTCTGGTGGACAGGCTGCCTTCCATCGGAGGGCGCATGGCTCAGCTCTCAGAGACCTTCCCCACTCTGGACTGTGCTCAGTGCATCTTGACGCCGCGCACGGTGGAGGTGGGGCACCACGAGAACATCAAGCTGGTGACCTATGCGGAAGTGGAGGAGGTCACGGGTGAGATAGGCGATTTCCGGGTGCGCATCCGCCGCTATCCGACTTACGTGGATTGGGACGTGTGCACCGGCTGCGGCCTCTGCCAGGAGAAATGCCCCAAGCGCGTGGTCTCTGACTTTGAGCGCGAAATGGGCCGGCGGAAGGCCATCTACACCCTCTCGCCCCAGGCTGTGCCTAACAAGCCGGTCCTCGACCGCGAAAATTGCATCTACTTTGAGCGCGGCAAGTGCCGCGTCTGTGAGAGGTTCTGTCCGGTAGGAGCCATCAACTTTGAGCAGGAAGAGACCATCGTCGAAGAGCGGGTGGGGTGCATCATCGTGGCCACAGGCTATGACCTCTACCCGCTGGAGGAGTTGGGCGAGTACGGACACGGGCAAATCCCTGATGTGATAGATGGCCTATCTTTTGAGCGGCTGCTGAGCGCTTCGGGGCCCACCGCCGGTAAGGTCCGGCGCCCCTCCGACGGCAAGGAGCCCAAAGAAGTGGTCTTTGTCCAATGCGCTGGCTCCCGCGACCCGGAGTTGCACATGCCTTACTGCTCCAAGATATGCTGCATGTACACGGCCAAGCACGCCATGCTCTACAAGCACCGCGTCCACGATGGTCAGGCCTACATTTTCTACATTGACATCCGCTCGGCGGGCAAGCATTACGAAGAGTTTGTGCAGCGGGCTATGGAGGAGGATCGGGTTCTCTACCTGCGGGGCAAGGTCTCCAAGATATTCCGGGAGGATGGCAAGGTGATGGTCTGGGGCGTTGACACCTTGAGCAACAGACAGGTGGAAATAGCGGCTGATCTGGTAGTCCTGGCCACAGCTATGGTGCCCAGAGAAGGAACCAGGGAACTGGCCGAGATGCTGGGCCTCGAAACCGACGAGTTCGGCTTTTTCACCGAAGTCGAAGGCAACATGCAACCGGTGGAGACCTCGCGTCCGGGCATCTTTTTGGCCGGGGCGGGCATCGGCCCCAAGGACATCCCCGAGACCGTGGCTCAGGCCTCAGGTGCGGCAGCCAAAGTGCTCTCCCTTTTTGCGCAATGGAGTGGGGTAGCGGAAGGGATAGCGGTGTCAGCAGAGTTGGAAAAGGTTGCCGAGATGGCCTGAGAGTAGAGCGGAATAATTGACGAGACCATACACCGGCGTACCTTCGATATTCTTCTGGATGAGGGCTATCACATCTCTGTCCTTGTCTTTGAACCAGATGGCGTTGGGGGTCGCTGCTTGAAAGGTGATGACTTTATGAGATTGCCGTCCGCCGAGCAGTTACGGCCAATTGCAGAGAAATACGATTCAAAGTTAATTGAATGGGGTAAAGTGTTCGCTGGTACCCCTGTCCTTTTGGCCTATCTCTTCGGTTCACGTGCTGAGGGGCGGGTGCATCTGGGAAGCGACATAGATGTAGCTGTGTTGTTGGAGGAGGGGCTGACTCGGCAGGAGCAAAGACGCTGGCAAATGAAGCTCATCGGACGGTTGATTGACGCACTCCGCACCGATAGGGTTGATCTGCTGATCCTCAATGACGCTCCTCCCTTTCTGCGCCATCGCGTGATTCGCCCTCGTCGGCGGCTCTACGTTCGTGACGAGAGGGTGCGGGTGGATTTCGAGGTGCGGACAATGCAAGAGTGGTTTGATTGGCGGCCGCATCGGGAGTGGATGGAACGCTGGTGGTGTCAGCGGATTCTGGCGGAGGCGGAGAGCAGTGCCTGACTGGAGCGTTGTAATTCGGCATTTGGAGGAACTGCGGCGATACATTGGCTACTTGCGGGAGCTGCAGAGTCACACCCGCGATGAAGTGCTGTACGATTGGCGAGTCCAGTCCGTGGTCGAACGCAATCTGCAATTGGCTGTTGAGGTTGTGATCAGTGTCGCTGAGCAGTTGATCGCTTTGCTCGATCTGCCGATGCCGGATTCGGGCCGTGAGGCCGTCTTTCGCCTTGTCGCTGCTGATGTGCTTTCGAGGGAGTTGGGCAGTAAAATGGCGGACGCGGTGAGTTTTCGTAACATTCTGGTTCACAAGTACATAGGGATAGATCGAGATCTCGTCTATGAGGCTCTGCAATATAGTTTGGATGATCTGGAAGCTTTCTTGACAGTCGTCACCGAATTTGTCGAGAGACAGTTGAAAGCAGAGGATTGATGCGTAGAATCGGTGTTTTCATCTGCCACTGCGGTATCAACATTGCCGGCACGGTAGACGTCGAGCGAGTGGCGGAGGAGATACGTAAATATCCGGGCGTGGCTTACGCCGTTGATTACAAGTATATGTGCTCCGACCCAGGCCAGAACCTCATCAAGGAGGCCATCCGCGAGCACAATCTGGACGGCGTGGTGGTGGCTGCCTGCTCGCCCTCCATGCACGAGACCACCTTCCGCAAGACCACAGCCTCAGAGGGTCTCAACCCCTACTTGTGTGAGATCGCCAACATCCGGGAGCAATGCTCGTGGGTGCACCAGGAAGCGCCGGCCGAAGCCACGGCCAAAGCCGTCGAGATAATCAAGACCATCGTAGAGAAGGTGCGCTACGACGAGTCGCTGGTGCCCCTCACTCTGCCCCTGATCAAACGGGCTATGGTCATCGGCGGGGGCATCGCCGGTTTGCAGGCAGCTCTGGACATCGCCGACGCGGGCTATCCCGTGGTCCTGGTTGAAAAAGAGACCAGGCTGGGCGGCCACGTAGCCCAACTCTCGGGCATCTATCTGAACTTTGACGCCGCCCCCGATATGCTGGTTTCAATGATTGAGAGGGTGGAGAAGCACCCCCGCATCCAGGTCCTGACCGGAGCCGAGGTGATGGAGGCCGGCGGCTACGTGGGCAATTTCACGGTCAAGGTGAGTCAGCGAGTCAGCGAGTCAGCGAGTCAGCGAGTCGGCGGGTCGGCGAGTCGGCGAGTCAGCGAGTCGGCGGGTCGGCGAGAGGAGCCACTCGTTGCCTCATCACCCATTGCCTCATCACTCGTTGACTCATCACCCATTGCCTCATCACTCGTTGACTCATCACCCATTGCCTCATTGACT
>JAOZOT010000547.1 GCA_029933115.1 Anaerolineae bacterium
GTAGCTCTGGCTGTTATCGGCTTTACCTCGATGATCGGCCAGGTGGTGCTCATGCGGGAGTTGGTGGCCACCTTCTACGGCAACGAATTGGTCTTTGGGCTCATCCTGGCCGCTTGGTTGCTGTGGGTGGCCGCCGGCTCGGCCGGGCTGGGACGGCTGGCCGAAGGCCGCAAATTGGGGCCGGGAGCCTTCGCCACGGGGTTGGTTCTGGCGGCGCTTTTCCTCCCGGCTCAGATAGCCCTCACCCGCGCCATCCGCGTCATCCTGGACATCACCCCGGGCGCTCTGGTCAGTTTCGGCTCGATGGCCTGGTCTATCTTTGTCATCCTGGCCCCCTTGTGCCTGCTCCTGGGCCGGCAATTCACCTTGGGCAGCCGCCTGCTGGCCGAGCAGGGGGGTACAGTGGGTCGGGCCTACGTCTACGAGGGCTGGGGGGCGGCCATCGGCGGGGCCCTCTTCAGCTTCCTGTTGGTGCGCTTTTTGAACCCTTTTCAGATCGCTCTGGGCCTGGGGGCGGTGAATCTGGCCGTGGGCTGGTGGCTGCTGCGCCACGTTTCCAGATGGTTTCGTGGTGATGACTTCGGTCGTTCCAACACACGTGCGACTAAAGTCGCTACTGCGAGCCCAGTTTGGAATTCACTGGGGCTGGCGGCTTTGGTGCTGGCTCTCCTGGCCTGGCCTCTGGGCCGGACGCTGCACCAGGCGACTTTGGCCTGGCAGTGGGAGGACGCCCTCCTGGTGCAGGATACCATCTATGGCCGCCTGACGGTGGTGGGGCGAGATGGGCAGCGGGTCTTTTTCCAGAACGGGCTGCTCATGTTCGAGACCCAGAGCACCTTCCCCGAAGAGGTGGCTCATTTCCCTCTTTTGGAACACCCTGCTCCCAGGAGTGTCTTGCTCATCGGTGGTGGGGCGGGCGGCGACCTGCGGGAAATCCTTAAGCACCCCGTGAGCGAGGTGCATTACGTGGAACTGGACCCGGCTGTCATTGAGGCTGCCCGCCGATACCTGCCGCCGGAGGACGGCGCTGTCCTGGATGACCCTCGTGTGACCCTGGCTCACACCGACGGCCGCCTTTACGTCAAAAAGGTTGGCCGTCGTTTTGACGTGGTCGTCGTGGACCTGCCCGACCCCTCCACAGGGCAATTGAACCGCTTCTACACCCAGGAGTTCTTTGCCGAGGTGAGGGCTATCCTGAATGAGGGGGGTGTCTTCTCCTTTGGCCTGCCCTCAGCCGAGAACTACTTGAACCCAGAGTTACGTCACCTGGGCGGCAACGTCTACCAGACGCTGGGTTCCGTCTTCAGTCAGATCATCGTCCTGCCCGGCGACCACAACCGTTTCATCGCCTCCGATGCGCCTCTCAGCACCGACTACACTCTCCTGGCCGAGCGCCTGGCTGAGCGTGGCCTCACCGGCCCTAATGGGACTCGCTGGGTCACCGCACCTTACTTGAAGTACATTTTCACCACCGACCGCTTTCCCCAGCTACGCCGGGACCTGGAAGGTGAGGAGTCGGCCAAGTTGAACCGTGATCTGGAACCCATCTGCTACTATTACGACATGGCCCTGTGGCTCTCCCAATTCTACTCCGGCCTGAGCGGTTTCTTCCATCGGGCGTCTCTCTTGAACCTGTGGTGGGTGGTGGTGCCGTTGACTTTGGCGGTGGTCGTTTTTCGCCGGAAACGCGGCGGGGCAGTGCCGGCGGTCATCGCCTTCACCGGCTTTGCCGAGATGACCCTGGAAATGGTCGTGCTGCTGGCTTTCCAGGCTCTCCACGGTTACGTCTACCAAGAGGTCAGCCTGATCGTGGCGGCCTTCATGGTCGGCGCGGCCCTGGGCGGGGGGGTGATGAACCGGCTCATCGCCGTCATGCGAACGCCTGATGCTGCCGGCTCTTCTGCCCGGGGTGAGGGGTGGGCCAGGAAGCCTCTCAGGATATTAATCGCGGCTCAAGGGGTGGCCATGCTCTATACCCTCGTCCTTCCTTCGGTCTTGCTGAAAGCGGCGGCCCTGCCCTGGCCCAATCTATCTTTCCCTTTGATCACCTTGCTGGTGGGCTTTCTAGGAGGTATGGACTTCCCTCTGGCGGCCGAGTTGACCAGGGGCAGCGTGAGTTCGTCGAAGGGTGGTGTGGGGCGGGTGGCGGGGCTGATCTACGGGGCTGATTTGGTGGGGGCCTGTCTGGGGGCTTTCCTGTCCAGCGCCCTTCTCATCCCTGTGCTGGGCATCCCGCAGACTTGTTACGCCGTGGCGCTGCTGAGCCTGGCCGGGGTGCTGCTGCTGGTGTAGTTGGCTGTTGGCCAAATGCAAAGCCACCCTGACCACAGGATGGCTCTTTTGAATAGTGTGGAGCGATGTCCTCGTGCAATGATGTAGCTAAATCGCTAGATCAAGACGAAGGTGTTGAATTAAACGAAATGCCTTCTTGAGATAGTCAAGTGTCAGAGATTCAAACAATGCACCCGCTCTTTGCCCTTTCGGCGGGTCGGGGCAGGGCGGGAACCCCATCCGAGTCAAGATGCCTTTGGCCAGCTCGATGCTTCTTTTACTACTCTTATCTGCGATATTGGGCACCTCTGCCCGGTATCCCAAAACCTGCTGACAAATCGCCTCGTGATATGCTTTACGCAACTGTTCCAGATTCATT
>JAOZOT010000548.1 GCA_029933115.1 Anaerolineae bacterium
TAAACGGCCATCTACGCAGCTCGATAGCCCGCTTCAGCGGGCTTGAGTTGCTCAGCCCTGAGCTTTAGCTCGGGGGTCAGGCCGAATGCCCTCACAAAACTAAACTGGACACTGGCGTTTTTGCTCGTAGTGACGGCTTTAGCCGTTCAGAATAGCGAAAAGCGACTGAAGTCGCCACTACGAACCACTACATCTTGGGGTTATATGCAGCTTGTTTACAAGATATGGTGGTATTCAAAATTCGCCAGACTCCAGAACTAAACTGTTACCTCCCCTCCTTTTATCACTATTGCCCTACAGGCGATACAGGCTCCCCCACCAGGTCGTATTCCATAGCGCCTGTGACGCGCACTGCCAACATCTCACCCACAGGCAGTTTCCCCTTAATAAGGACCAGCCCATCAATCTCTGGGGCGTCACGATACGAACGGCCTACGCTGAGGTCCTCGCTCTGGCCTTCAACGAGCACTTTGAGCACACGTCCTACCATCTGCTGATTCCTGGCCAGTGAGATGCTCTGTTGCACTTCCATGAGCCGCGCATAACGTTCCTCTTTGACCTCCGTCGGCACTTGAGAGGGCAATTCAGCCGCCCTCGTCCCCTCCTCTGGCGAGTAGGTAAAAACCCCCACCCGGTCAAAAGCCATTTCGACCACGAAATCGAGCAGGGCCAAGAATTCATCCTCCGTCTCGCCCGGATAGCCGACGATAAACGAGGTGCGCAGCGCAATGTCGGGCATAGCCTCTCGCAAGTCGGCAACCAGGCGCCTGACCTTGTCCACATCATGAGGGCGGTTCATGCGGCGTAGCACCTCGGGGTGACCATGCTGTAAAGGCATGTCGAGGTAGCGGCAGACCTGGGGGTAGCGAGCCATGACCTCGATGAGACGAGGGGTAACGTGCTGAGGATAAGCGTACATCAAGCGTAGCCACTGCAAAGCAGGCACAGCAGCCAGAATAGCCTCCACCAGAGTAGGCAAGCCATCGCGCTCGCCACGATCGTGGCCGTAGGCTGTGGTATCCTGGGCGATGAGGATGAGTTCCCTGGCTCCCTTCTCGACCAACTGCTGGGCCTCGCTCACGATAGTCTCCAGGGGGCGGCTGTGAGCTGGCCCTTTGATAGCCGGGATGACGCAAAAAGCACAGGGGGCGCTGCAGCCGTCGGCGATTTTAAGATAGGCGCTGGCTCCCTGCAAGGCCCCGCGCGTGACCTTGGTGACCTCTCCGAGCGGATCGCCGGTCATGACCACCGGCCGACCGC
The DNA here is from genome assembly GCA_029933115.1 of Anaerolineae bacterium. GTDB lineage: Bacteria > Chloroflexota > Anaerolineae > E26-bin7 > E26-bin7 > E26-bin7. The sequence continues at coordinate 1,261 of JAOZOT010000548.1, forward strand.
GTGCGTGGTCCTTTGCGCGCAGGATTTGAACCAAGGTCGCGATTTCCATCCAGCGACGGGTGCCGATGATGCCATCCAGACCGGGCACCGCTGTGACCAGTTCGCGCCCGTAGCGCTGCGCGAGGCAGCCAGCGGCGATTAGAATTTGACCGCGCCGCTTGCGTCTCGCCAACTCCCTTAGAGCGGCAAAGGATTCCTCTCTGGCCCGGTCAATGAAGCCACAGGTGTTGACGATCAAGAACTGAGCGCTTTCGGGTTTGGCGGCCGCTTTGTAGCCCGCCTGTTGCAGCAAGCGGCTTATCCCCTCAGAATCAACCGTGTTTTTGGGGCAACCCAGAGACAGCAGATAGAAACGCATCATCCCTCAGGGGCAGCGGTGGGAGTGGTCTCCCCAGATGCTGGGCTGCCCGCCTCTGGCGTTTCGGGGGCGACTGTAGGTGTGACGGGACCGGGGGTGTTGGTTGGCAGAAGGGTGCCCGGGGTTGCTCCGGCCGGCGTACCGGTGACCGGCTTCGTCTCCACTTCTTGGGTCGTCCATTCTCGGTCCACCACCTGCCCTCGCTTGCCCAAAGGCCCCAGCTTTTGCCCGTTGAGAGTGACCTCCACACCTCCGGCATTGTTACAGCGCACAGCCACGCGCTCCTTCCCGCCCCAGGTGATCCTGGTGCCCTCGTCGAACACGCCCTCGAAGACCTTTTCTCCATCAACGTGGACTTGCAGCCAGGCCCTCTCCAGGATCAAGAGCTCGACCTCGACGCCGGTGTAGACCTTGGGTGTCGGTGTGCCAACGAGGGTAGGCGTCGCCGGGGTAACTACTGCGGTCGGCGTAAAAGTGGGCCGGGGCTGCCTGGCCGTCACGACCGCCTTGATCTCGGGTTCGGTCCTCGTGGACAGCGAGAAATACTGGCGGAAGGCCCAGAGACCCAGAAGGAAAAAGGCCAGGATAGCCAAAGCCATGACCAGAAATGGAAAGGCCAGCAGACGCGATTGGGTCAATGACATATCCATAGGGAAGGCACGGGGGCCTGTTCCCTCAACCGGGCCAACTCGACTCATAAATTCGGGCTTTCTCTTTTCAACGGATTCACCTTTGTAAAGGGCCTTTACTTCCTCTGGGTCCAGGCCCAGATAAATGGCATAGTTGCGCAGGAACCCTTTGACATAGACCTCGGGGGGCATGAGCGAGAAGTCTTCTTCTTCCAAAGCCTGCAAGTATTTCTTGCGTATTCTGATCTCCTCTTCGACTTCTTCCAGAGAGACCCCTTTGTTCTGACGCGCTTCTTTCAGCAACTCGCCGAGTTGGCCCATCGTTTTTTCCCTCCCCTGAAGTTCAAATGGTAAGTCCGCACGTAAACGTGGGCAAGTGATCGGGTGGGGCATGTTCC
>JAOZOT010000097.1 GCA_029933115.1 Anaerolineae bacterium
CACCATCTTGATGCGAGCATATCCGCCGTAACCGACGTGAACCCGCCGGCCCAAGATTTCGGAAGCCACCGGCGCGTTGATGTCTAACTCAAAGACCGGTACTCGGTCTGGCTCCTCATGACGGAACGCCGTCTGCACCCTCTCTTTAGCGTTCATTTCCCTTTGCCGTGGAGTACGACCGTCTCCCCCGTGTCAATGGAGCGTTGCACCGCCAGGACCAGGTCCAGCGTCCGCAGGGCGTCGGCGTAGCTAGAGCGGATGGCAGAGCCGTCTCCGCGGCGCACGGCCTCGATGAACGTGCGGTCCAGAGCAGCGAAGTGGGAAGACAATTCAGATGTAACCCGATTCTTCACCACGGTCACCTCGTCGCCATCGGCGATGCGCAGCCGTCCCATGGTCAACTCCAGGACCAGGCGACGCCCCAAGAAGTCTATTTGCAGGGAATAGCCTCGCTGCACCATGCAGGTGGCACTGACGTTGGCGATAACACCGCTTTCAAACCGCAGGTTGACAGTACTCACATCGTCCAGGTTGTAGCCTTCTACATCGTCAATCAGACCTCTATGGCTGAGGCCACCGCTGACGCTGCGCACCTCGCCCAGCAAATAGCGGAGCAGGTCGAAAAAATGGCCAATCTGTTCGACCATCTGCCCCCCTGATTTGGTCCGATCCCTCCACCAGGGAGCATCCCAAATGCCCCCCAGCCAGCGACACAAGACCATGCCGATGGGTCGTTCTGCTAATATCTCCTGTACCCGGTCCACAGTGTTGTAGTAACGCCAGTGATAGCCAGAAGAGGAGATGATACCGGCTCGCTCGATGGCCTCTGCCACCCGACGGCCTTGTTCGGGGTCAAGGGTCACCGGCTTCTCGACCAGCAGATGAATGCCTCTCTCGGCGGCTGCAATCTCCTGCTCGGCGTGAGCGAAAGGTGGCAAACAGACGTAAAGGGCATCCAGGTCCTCTTTATCCAGCATCTCTTCGTAACCGGTGTAGGGCCGCCCCCCGTACCGAGCGGCCACGCCTGCGGCCTTTCCTTCTGCCGTATCGCACAAGGCGGCTACCTTCACCCCTTGCATCGTCACCAGGTTTTCCAGATGCCAACCGGCCGCTATGCCTGTTCCCAGGAAACCAACGTTGACGGTCACGGTCTATACTCCTCTCAGTTTACCGCTTCCACCATCTCGGTGATCGTCTTTAGAGATTGATAGGGGTCATTGCTGGGCTGATATTCCAGGCCGACATAACCGTTGTAACCGGCCTTGTTGATTTGCCGCATCACGTTGGCATAGTTAATCTCGCCGGTGCCCGGTTCGTGCCTACCCGGTACGTCTGCCACGTGCAAGTACCCTATCAGATCCAGATGGGCGGTGATGTTGGCGATCAAGTTGCCTTCGCTGATCTGTTGGTGGTAAATGTCAAAGAGCACTTTGACGTTGGGGCTGCCGACCTCTGCGACAATTTGAAAGGCTTCTTGTGATGAACTGAGATAGAAACCGGCGTGGTCGACGAGCACATTGAGCGGCTCTATCAGCAAAGTCACCGCCGCATCTTCCGCCAGGGGAGCAACCTGCTTCAATCCGCGGACAATGTTATCGTGTTGCTCTTGTCGGGACAATGCCGACACTTCGCGCCCCACCAACACGATCAAATTCCGACACCCCAGAATCTGGGCCGTGGCGATAGAGCGCCTCAAGCCCTCTTTCAACTCGGCGTGGGCACCTGCATCAACCAAGCGTCCCCTGGGCTCCATGACAAAGGTGGCCACCTCCAGGTTGTGAAGCCGGCGGCGCTCGTTGATACGCTCAATGTCCTTGGCGGGCCAGTCCCAGAACTCAAAGGCCCCCAGACCGGCCTTGGCCACGCAATCAATGCGTTCCTCGAAAGGGCGGTCGGCGAAGATCATCTCTATACAGACGGACAATTTGATCATCACATCTCTCCCGTACGTTCGGCCAGAAAGGCTTCCACCTCGGCCTCCGTCGGCAGCCCGGCCTGGGTGCCCGGATGGCGCAGCTTGAGGCTGGCCGTCGCGTTGGCGAAGCGCACCACCCGCTTGAGCGGCCAACGACGCAAGTAGCCATGCAGAAAGCCACCGTTGAAAGCATCGCCCGCACCAAGGTAGGCCCGCACCTTGGTCTTGAAAGCCGGCAGCTCTATCTCCCCATCTGGCGAACAGGCCACACACCCGGCTTCACCCAGTTTGATGGCCACCACTCGGGCTCCCTCTGCCAACAGGGCACGGGCCGCCGCCAGGGGCGAGGCGCAGCCGGTCAGGAGTTCAGCTTCATAGGCGTTGGGCAACAGAATATCGGCCGTGGCGATGGCCTGGCGAACGTATGAGCTCAAAGCCGGGTTCAACCAGAACTTGCTGGGATCCACGGCCACCATCATCCCCCGCCGCCGGGCTTGTACCAGGGCCTCCACCAGCGAACGGCCTGTCATCTCGTCCTGGGTCAGCATGTTGCCGGAGAGGAACAGCAGCCGGGCTGAAGCCAGGTACTCCTCCGCCAGGCAATCGGCCGGAATACGCCTCGGTCCCGGGCACGAGTAGAAGACAGTCTGGCCGTCGCTGCTCTCGAAGCAGCAGAGCAACGACGTAGGATGGCCGGAGACGGCCCGCAGGTAACGTAGATCGATCCCCCGGGCCATCAGGTTTCGGCGTAGGGTCCGACCCAGGTCGTCATCCCCGACCACGCCAATAAAGCCCACGCGGTTGCCCAACTGGGCCATGACTGCGGCCACATTGGCCGCCACGCCTCCCGGCCCCAGATGGTACTCACTACCCCGCACTCCCGATCCCCGATCACCGCCGGGAGCAAGGTCCGGATGATGGGGCACGCTCATCAGCAGGTCCACGTTGGCATCGCCCACCGAGATGACATCCAGCGTCAGCGCCTCTGCCATGACCGACCTGTCCCCGCTATTCTGCATACGAAACGGAGGGGCTCCACCACTTGCGGCCAGCCTTCTCCTTATCGGCATCCCACCGGGCCAACAGGGCGATAGCCTCCAGCGCCGTGCGATAGGTGTTCTCGATGGAGTAGGGATAGGAGGGCTTGTGCTCGCCGGACACAAAGTTACGCCCCACGTGGCGTACCGAGCCTCCGCGCAACCCAAAGAGGTTGCACATAACAAGGTTGAGCGCTGCCTCGCGCTGTACGTTGATCACGCCGGCCTGCTGCCAGTGCTCAGCCACCCCTTCCTGGTGCCGGGGCAGATAACCACGCACGGGCGCCCCGGAGCCCAGGTAAATCGAGTCGTCGGAGCGAGTGATACCCACATGGTAGCGGTAGCCCAGCTTTTCGGCGGCTTCGATCAGGGCCATGACGACCTCATAGTGAGCCACGGCCGGATAGCCGAGGTCAATGTACTCCTGCGTCGTACCCTCGTCACGCACCTCGCCCAGGGAGATGGTGAGGTCGCCAATCTTGACGAAATCCTGGTAAGTACCGCAGGATCCAATGTCAATCACAGTGTGGGTCTGAGTATCGTTGTTGATCAGATCGGCCATAGCCAGCTCGCGGGAGGGCCCACCTGTTCCGGTGGAGATGATGGACACCGGCGTACCTTTGTAGTAGCCGGTGGACACACTGTACATCAACGTCTGACCAACCATCCGCCAGTCCTCCAGCAGGGCGCCGATCTCCTCGGCCGGGTCCACAGTGAAATTGAGAGCGTCGCGGACGGTCATGATCACAAATGGTGCAAAGTCCTCCGGCTTTGTGCCGGTGAAAATCGTCCGCCCTTCAGAGTCCAGATACATGTTGTCTTAACCTCCTGTAAATTTTGCCTTCAAGGAGCATCCTTCTCCTCGCCGGGCTCGCTTAATCGGCCGATCCACTCCCGTCTCTAATCAGACGAGTCCGTCGTTGCTGAACATTTGTGTATGATGCGAATGGCAAATTCCAAATCCTTCTTGCCATCCTCACCGTCGGTGAGTGGCTCCACGTCATTCACCACACAGTCGTAGAAATGCTTCAATTCTCTTTTGTATGCTTCATCGTAGGAAGCAATGATCTCCTGCTGAATCATCGCCCCTCCAAGTGTTTCCTCCACACGCACGATCGTGGGCGCGTTCTTCACGTAGGGGTTGGGGAAGCGAACTTTTACCGTGCGTTCGTTCCCGAACAGAGCTAGCTCCTCATCCCACCATTCGTTGGCCACAAAGGCCCTGGTCTCCCACATGCAGGCCACATCGGGGCCGTAATCCAAGACAGCCAGCACCTGCAAGGCCGGCAGCGGGGGAATTGGCGTGCCAAGGCGCACCTCGGCGTATCTCACCTGGCGAGGCTCGCCGAAGGCGCCGCGCAATATGTTGATGTCATGCGACCACAGGTGCAGCAACAGGGAATAGGTGCTGAGGAGCTCTGCTCTTTCCCGACCTATCGCTTCGAGGAGGCTGGCGTCGTCCCTGGCCTTGGCGGCAGCGAGTTCCCCTTCCGGCACATCCGAGGTGCGGATAAGATCGTACATTTCCTGAGTGACACGACTTGGCGAACCGACCGAACTATGGACCCTGATCAGTCTCTCGCCTTCCATTTTCTGGAAAATCTCCTGGGCTCGTTCAAAGCCTGGGTCGTATCTCTTCATGTAGCCGACCATGAGCTTTACCCCATGCTGGCGAGCACAGTTGATCATCTCATCCGCCTGCGCAAGGTTGAAGCACATCGGCTTTTCTACGAAGACGTGTTTTCCCCTCTCGGCGGCGGCGATGGCAACAGGGGCATGGTCTCTCGTCAGGACAAACACGGCATCGAGGTCGTGTTCCAGAAGCTGCCGATAATCCAGATACCTTCCCGGTACGTTGTACCGTCGGCAGAGCCGATCAACAAGGCCCGGGGAGATGTCACACAGGGCACTGACCTCGAACAAATGAGACAACTCCTGGAGATATGGCAGATGGGCGATCTGGGCTATCAGCCCACACCCTACAACTCCTACCCGTATTTTCATCACTACTCTCCGGGTTCGACCAAAACTTTGATCTGGTCGTGGGGCTTTTGCAGGTCTTTGATAGCCTGGCCGATGTCTTCCAGGGAGATGACCTCACTGACCAGAGACTCGACGTCAACCTCGTCCTTGGCCAGCAGCTCCAGGGCGAGGGGGAATTCATCACGGTAAGCGATGCAGGCTTTCAACTCGGCCTCTTTACGCCCCCACACTATGGGAATGATGGGCACCGGCTTCATGCTGACACCTACCAGCATGATCTTGCCGTGAGGTCGGACCAATTCGGCAGCATCCTGCAGCGTCTGCACGGCGCCAGCACATTCAAAGACCACGTCCGGCTCGGCCCCCAGGGACTGTACTACCTCTGCGGCCAAATCATCTGAGCCAGGGGCAAAGACCTTGTCAGCCCCAAGACGGGCAGCCAGTTCGGCCCGTCCGGGAGCAATTTCTATCACACCTATGGCACGGGCTCCGGCGACTCGCAAACACTGGGTGACGAGAAGCCCGATGGGTCCGGCGCCGATAACGACCGCTGTATCGCCCAGGTTGATGCGAGCGGTGCGCACTGCGTGGAGGGCCACGGCCAACGGCTCGGTCAGGGCGGCCGCCCGATCTCCCACCTGGTCGGGGAGGCGCAGGAGCATGGTCGAGCGGGCTTTAACGTACTCGGCGAAGGCTCCCGGATTTGTCCCCAGTCCGATCCAATGCTTGTTGAGGCACAACTGGTATTCACCCCGCCGGCACCAGCGGCACTGCCGGCAGGGGTCGAAGGCGATCACCACCACCCGCTCACCGCCTCGCCACTCGGTAACCCCCTCCCCCACTTCGGCTACCACTCCGCAGGGCTCGTGTCCGAGAATGGCCCCGTCGGGAAAGCCGCCTGCGGCCAAGCGGTGAACGTCCGAACCGCAGATTCCGCAATACCTTACTTCGACGACGACTTCGCCGGGTCCTGCTCGTGGCTTGGGGACATCTTCTACCAGTATGCTATCCTGCCTTACGACCGCTGCTTTCATTGGGGTCATTTCCTCCATCACAAAATCATCCGCCTTTTCCAAGACTCTTGCGCCATGTGGAATGGATTCCACATGGCTGAAGAAAAAAAGTAGCGGAGAATGTTCTATACCCAGAGGTCATCAACATGGCCGAGTCGAACCGCGGATTATGAGTTCGGGTTGCATGGTAACGCTCCGCCCACTACTGCCGCTTCTCTCAGCGATGCGGCGGAGAAGAAACTCGGCCGCAGTGCGCCCATATTCGTAATGCGGCAAGGCAACGGTGGTGAGTCCATTGCGGATGAGGGAGGCCATAGGAATATCATCGAATCCGACCAGCGAGACGTCGTCCGGCACCCTCAGGCCCTGCTTTTCGAGCTCCATCCATACCCCAATAGCCGTCACATCATTGTAGGCGAAGATGGCCGTAGGGGGATCGTCCTGATCAAGCAGTCGTCGCACGACGATTTCGCCTCTCTCGAGTTCGGGGGCAGCGTACTCGCGAAAAACCAAAGTTTCATCAGGGGTGACGCCGTACTTTTCCATAGCCATTCGGTATCCGCGCTCCCGTTCTCGGGTAAAGTCGGCCGAGATGAAAGCAATGCGTTTGTGGCCCAGTTGCAGGAGGTGTTCGGTCGCCAGGTAGCCTCCCCGCACGTTATCTATAGTGAACACGTCAAATCCATATTCCTCCGGGGCATGTCCGAGGACAACTATGGATACACCTTCGTCGTCCAGGGCCTTTAGCTCGGCCCATCCCTCTTGCAACCAGGGGAAGATGGCCCCATCCACCTGCCTCCGCCGAAATCCCCTGATAGAGGCCAGTTCGCGTTCAGGGTCTCCGGCTGTATTGCGCAAAATCAGGTCGTACCCGTTTTGCCACACCACATCTTCTACCCCCCTGGCTACCTCGGCCCAGAATGGGTTGGTAAACTCTGTGACGACGAAAGCGATGGTCTTGCTCGTGCCGGTGCGGAGGCGTTCAGCGTGAACGTTGGGGACGTAATTCAATTCTTTGACCGCGGCCAAGACGCGCCGGCGTGTTTCTTTGCTGACATAGCCGCTCTCGTTCAACACCCGGGAGACCGTCGAGGGAGCGACTCCAGCGCGCTTGGCGACGTCTGCGATAGTAGCCACGAGCGAACTCCTCACCCAGAAATGATGAATCAACGTTAATGTGGAAACGATTCCAGTATACCACAAAAAAAACCAAATGTCAATACCTGACCGCCGCGGCCGAGGGCCACGGTGCTGCCCAGAATGGCTTGATTTTCAAGGTGCTCAAAAAGTGTTACCTCAATTCTCCTGGGAAATGAACCATCCCCGGTATTGCAACATCATCGCTTCCTACAGAAAGGCAGCACTGTTGCGCCATGGGCGATTCGTCTTCGCACCGTCATTCAGGGTGAGTTCGCCTCGCCCTCTACCTGCGCTCTAAGAGACGAGAGAATCTCCGCGAACTGACGCGGGGTGACGACCTGAATGCCTTCGTACTCGCCCAGCACCAGCAGGTCTTGGTCGCCGCCGACGATGTAGTCTGCCTCCCCCTCCTTGGCACAGGCCACGACGGAGTCATCCTTAGGGTCGCGGGTCACCCCGGACAGACGGAGCCGGCCGGAGGTCACCTCCGCTTGGGACAACAAAGCGGCTAGAATCGCCACCAGTTCTTCCTCGTCCAGGCGGAGGCGCTCGGCGATGCGGGGATAAGAGAGAACGTGGACCAACTCTTCCACCAGGTAGAGGGAGGTCACCAGGGTGTAAAGGCCCTCCGGCCAGGCGTCCAGAATCTGGCGCGGGGGGCCCTGTTCGGCCACCAGGCTGCTGACCAGGACATTGGTATCCAGAACGGCTCTAACGGGCATCGGCCTGGCTGCTCCGCAGGTGGTAGAACTCGGTCCGCGCCTCTTCGATCAGGGCGTCTAGTTCATCGGGGTCAAGTGACCGGCTCCGAGCCCGGATGCCGGCGATGATTTCCCGCAGCGAAGCGGTGGCCTGCTGTTGCCTGGCGGCCTGAAGCAGGTAAAAGTCCTCCATGCTGATGATGGCCGCCGTGGGCTCGCCGAATTTCTCCACGATGTATAGGACCTGCCCATAGCCCACCTCGTTGAGTACTCGCTTGATCTGGGCTCGCAGGTCAGAGGATGAGATCGTTTTCAACATTTGTCCCTCCGTAAGCCAATTTCAGGCGGCGATTTTGTACAAATTGCTCAATTTGCCACCTTTGCCTAACATTATACCAGGATAGCTCGCGGAAGGCAAGTGCCACTGCCGCAGCGCCCAGGGAATTGAAAGCTCAAGCGGCCGGGTATAACAGTTCCTGTATGCACAATGCCCCAATTTCAGTTGCCTTGTGCTTGCGTGAATATCGAGGGGCGAACAAAAAATGGCCGGACAGCCTGAGGTGATTCAACTCAGCCACCTGGAACAGACCATCCACTTTGCCTGCCGGCGGCGAGGTGTGAACCTGCTTAACGCCGATGTCGTCACGCGCTTGGTTGGCGTCTCACGCAAGCACGCCGTCAACCTGCTGTCCAGCATGGCCCGCAAGGGAGCCCTCTATCGCATCGGGCGGGGTCGCTACGTGGTCATTCCGCCGTAGCTCAGGCTCCCTCGCTCCCCTCCAATTCCCGGCCCAGTTGCTCCAGGTCCACCAGCATCGCGCCCTGCTCGGCAGCCAACGCTCGGAGGGCGTCGGTGAACCCGGCCCGGGCGAACAGCGCGTAGTGCACCGTCCAGCCCTCTCCTTTGTCGGGTACAACCTTTGGCGTTTTGGCTACCAGATCGGCCAGCACCTTCCGCCCTACCGGTTTTGTGCCCCACTTGCACTCGCCCAACAGAATCTGTCTCTCATCCCAGCGGATGGCCACTACGTCCACCTGGACATCCCTGGCCCAGTGGCTGCCCACCCGGTCGGGTAAGAAAGGCAACGCCCTCCTCCGCGCCCTCTGGAGTAGCCACCGGCGACACAACTCCTCGAAGGCCGTCGTCCCCACAAAAGCCCGCATCTGCTGATTGATGATCTCCCACAGCCGGGGGATCAACTTCTGCTCCAGCAGGCGCTCGTGGGGGGCGATAAAGCGGAAGTAGAAACGCAAATAGGGATCGCGCAGGTAGTAACGTCCCTGGGTGGTGCGCCGCTCATCGCGGATGGTGGCCGGGGTCTCGCGAAAGATCAGGTACAGGTCTTGCAGGCGGCCGAGGTAGGTGCTGGTGTGCTGCTTGGTTTGGAATCCGGCGGCCAGGGTGATCGTTTCCAGGGTGTGGTTGCCCTGGCCGATGGCCCGCAGCACGGCCATGTAGTTGCGCGGCTCACGCACTTCGTCGCTCAGCAGATAAAAGGGCTCCACGCGGAACATGCCCGTGTCCAGCAGGATCTCCTCCTGCACGTTGGCGGCAATGGTCTTGCGGCTGTCAAATCGTTCCAAATAGGCCGGGATGCCGCCCAGGATGGCGTACACGGCCACCCGCTGGGCCAGGTCATAATGCGGCAGAAACTCGGCCAGGGCAGAGAAAGGCAGCGGTTCCACCGGCAGGCGAGCGGTGAAGCGACCGTAGAGGGGAGCATGGTATTGTTGCATCTCGACCATCATCCCCACGTGCGAGCCGGCCACGATCACTATCAGCCCGGCCTGTTTCAGATCGTGGTCCCAGGCATTTTGCAGCTCTGAGGGCAGGGCCCTGTCGGCTTCAATGGCGTAGGGCAATTCATCGAGGATCAGGATCGGCCGCCGGCCGGCGGCCAGGCGGGCGGCGTAGCGGAACAGGTCGCGCCAGGAGCGTGCCTCCGGCAGGTACTCCTGGACGGTGATCGGTTCGTCGGGGTGCTCGTGCTGCCACAATGCTTCGGCCAGACTCCGCCGCAGGCTGGCCGCTGTGTTGCGGCTGGCGACCCAGTAGATGGTAGGCAGGCCGGTGGTCTGGGCCCAATGAAGCAACAACGTCGTCTTGCCCACCCGCCGCCGCCCATACACGATGACGAACTGCCCGCCCGGCCGTTCCAGAATGCGGTTCAGGTCGGCCAATTCCGCCTTCCGATCCACAAAGTCAGGCATAGCACACCTCTATCAACTGTTGTGTTTAAGACAGAACTGTTGATAGAATCATAGCATGGAAGTCCGAGCTTGTCAATTGGCGCCAGGTGCAATTTTTCCGGTTTGGGGTATACTCTCTGTTAACACCCCAGGGCGTACCTTGGCCCTGTCGCCCTGACCCTCAGAAGTCCTCCCGGTTGGATTATACCGAGATTGAGGGTATAATAGAAGCAGTGCGAAAGCTCAATC
>JAOZOT010000549.1 GCA_029933115.1 Anaerolineae bacterium
GCGCGGTTCGGGAGGAGCTGGCTGAATGTACACTTACAAAGCAAATGTGATACGGGTGGTAGACGGCGACACGATTTACGTGGACGTGGACCTGGGCTTTTATTTGCGCCAGGTGATGAAACTGCGCTTGAAAGGGATCAACACCCCTGAAATCCGAGGGCCAGAGCGGCCCGAAGGACTCAAGGCCAAGCAGTTCGTAGAAGAAACGCTGGCCCAGTGTCCGGCCGTGGTGGTGAAAACCGACAAAATCGGCAAATACGGGCGCTACGTCGCTGAGGTGTGGTATCTGCCAGGAAGCGACGACCCGCAGGCGATTTTGACGCGGGGGCAGAACCTCAACCAAATTTTGCTGGAGAAGGGGTTGGCTCGCCCGCCGGATTGACGAAGGCAACACAGGCTACTCAACGCCTGGAGACCAACTCCAGTAGCCGGCCGGAAATTCGCCCTTATCTCGCAAGTCCATGATACACGGGCCACTGATGACGTAGCTGTAGGTGCCAGGCTGGACCTCTATGACCCTTTCCTCACCTGCCTCGAAGCTGAACTCTGTATCAGCGACGGTCAGAGTGATGGGACAAGGGATATTGTTTGTCACTTTGATGTTGCACATCCTGACAGGCGTGCTGGTGACCGTCGGAATCGGCGAGGGGGTATCGGTCGGGACAGAGGTAGGCGTAGCAGTAGACGTTGGAATAACGGTGGGGATAGCAGTGGGAGTATAAGCGGGAACCAAAGTCGGGCTCAGAGTCGGTGAGGGGGCCGCTGTTGACAGCGTAGGAACGGCGACAGGCTCAACCGAGCCCTCTGGCGAGGGTGCAGTCGCCGTCAGGACCGGCGACGGTGGTAGCAGCGGAGTGGATAAGGGGTTCGCCGTCGCCGATTGAACGAAGATGATGGTAGGAAGGGGTATCTGCGTCGGCTCACCAACGCCCTCGCAGGCAGCCAGAGCCAAAAGGGCCAACGAGCAGAGCACGATTGGTAGCGTTCTTCTCACGGACGATTCTCCTTTTCTTGGCGATTGATTTTCTGCCTCAGTTGCCCACCACCGACCAGGGCAGGGGCTCGTCGAGGGAACGTTCTCGCAGGTAGTCGTCAGCCTCCAGGCCACTTTCGCGCAAGGCCCGCCGCCACTGGGCCAAAGAGGCCCTGTTCATCCTGGTCAGGACCTGTCCCAGGCGGCGGTCGCCCCGGCTCAACACCCCCTGTACCACGGCCCAGGCAAGGCTGTCGCTTTTGACAGCCACCCCCCTGGGCCGCAACTGTTGTTCAACGTAACGCAGGCGCTCCCGGATGATAGCCTGGGGCGTCATGGCCACCCACTGGAAAGGGGTGTGGGCCTTGGGCACGAAAGGGGTGACGTTGACTGTGATGCGCCGCGAGAAGCGCCGGCCGACGGCGGTGACCAGGTCAACGATGGCCTGAACGTCCTCCTCTGCCTCGGTGGGGAGGCCGAGCATGAAGTACAGCTTCAAGCGGGGGAAATCGTAGCGGGCGGCCAAATCGGCGGCGCGCATCACCTCGTCGGTAGAGATGTCTTTGCGAATCAGGGCTCGCAAGCGCTCAGAGCCGGCCTCGGGGGCCAGAGTCAGGGTCTGAGCACCGCTCTCGGCCAGGCTTCTCACCAGAGTCTCCGAGAGAGGGGCAACCCGCAGCGAGGAGACCGAGATCTTGGCACCCATCTCACGCAGTGCGGTGACCAATTCGTCAATGCGCGAGTAGTCTGAGACAGCCGCACCGACCAGGCCGATCTTGTCACGGTGCTCCAGTCCCTCTCCAGCCTGGCGGAGCAACGTCTCCACACTGCGCTCGCGCAGGGGACGGTAGGTGTGACCGGCCAGGCAGAAGCGGCAGCCGCGTTTGCAACCCCGCGCTATCTCCACCAGGTACATGTCACCAAATTCGGTATCGCCGGTCAAAACGACCGAAGTGGTGGGGTAGGCGTCGAGGTCGCGAATCCATTGGCGCCTTGCCAGGGGAGCAGAAGGATCACCGTCCCTCACCCCCTCTCCCCTACCCCCCGCCACTACAGGCACGTAGATACCAGGAATAGCCGCAAGTGCTTCCAGCGTCCCCTTCCTATCGTCCAGGTTCGCCTGCAGGGTCTCAATCAGAGTAGGGATCAGTTCCTCGGCCTCGCCGATGACGAAGGCGTCGAATAGGTCGGCCAAAGGCTCAGGGTTGGCCGTCACCGCCGGACCACCGGCAATCAGCAGCGGGTAGTCCCCGTCGCGTTCTTCGGCCAAAAGGGGAATGCCCGCCTGGCGCAGCATCTCCAGGGCGTTGAAGTAGTCCAGTTCATAGGTAAAGGAGAAAGCCAGCACCTTGAACTCACCCAGAGGTCTCTGTGACTCCAGTGAGACCGGCCCCTCCCGCTCACTCACCACCCCTCGTCTCTCATCCCTCCTCGTCCAAAACACCCGCTCACACACCACATCAGGCCGCCGGTTGAAGAGGCGATAGACCGTCTGCAGGCCCAGGCTGGACATGCCCACGTAGTAGGTGTTGGGATAGGCCAGGGCCACGGGCAGTCTGCCACCCCAATCCTTGTAAATCGTGCCGGTCTCTTGCTCCACTATTCGCCTGGCTTCGGCAACCGTTTTCCACTTGATCATTTGGCGTCTTTGTTCGTAGTGACGGCTT
>JAOZOT010000550.1 GCA_029933115.1 Anaerolineae bacterium
AAAAAAGTGAGGTGGAGAAATATGAAGATACTGGCAGTCAAGCCCGAACTCTGTACCGGATGCGGTATCTGTGAAAAAGTCTGCTCACGGACCTATTTCAAGGAAGAGAATCCAGAGAAATCGGCCATCCGCATCGGAGAGAGGTCGCCAGAAACGGGACATTACGTGATCACGGTCTGCAACCAACTGGGGGCGTGCATTGACGTCTGCCCGGTCAAGGCCCTCTCACGGAACAAAAAAGGGATAGTCATCCGCAGCAAAAAGCTTTGCGTCGGCTGTTACGCCTGCGTGGGCTTTTGCCCCAACCTGGCCATGTTCACCCACCCAGAGCTCACAGAGCCCTTCAAATGCGTGGCCTGCGGCAAGTGCGCCGACGAGTGTCCCGAAGGCGCCTTAGCCATCGTCGAGGTGCCAGACCCGGCGCCATCCGAAACAGAGAAGTGGGCCCTCAAACAACGAACCGTCAAGGAGGTCGCAGCATGAGCGCAAAACCGGATTACAAAGTACTGGCGGAAATGGATTACAAAGTAGGCCAAGTCGAGAGAGGTTACGCCAACCGCACACTTTATGTCAACCTCTCTGACAACACCATCGCCAGCAAGCCCGTGACCCAGGAGATGAAGGACATCTTTATCGGTGGCCGGGGATTTGGGTTGTGGCTGCTGTGGCACGGGATCGGCGCCGAGACCAAATGGAACGATCCGGAGAATGAGATCGTTATCTCCCCCGGCCCTATCGGTGGGATCACTCAATACCCTGGTACCGGCAAATCTCTGGTGGTCAGCCTTTCCCCCACCACCCACTCGGTGATGGACAGCAACGTGGGTGGCCACTTTGGCCCGTTGCTCAAGTTCGCCGGCTGGGACGCCATCGAGGTGCAGGGCAAAGCCGAGAAGGACGTCATCGTCTACGTGGACGGCGTGAAAGGCAAAGTGTCCATCATCGAAGCCCCAGCAGAGCTGGAAACCAACACCCACATCCTTGCGGAACAGATATTAGAGATGTTTGCCGAGTCGGAGAGTGAGAAACAGGGTATCTCGTCAGTCTCGGCCGGCACCGGCGCCGAACACACCCTCATCGGCTGTCTCAACTTCAGCTTCTACGACGTGCGCCGCCGGGCTCCCCGGGTCAAGCAGGCCGGTCGTGGCGGGATCGGCACGGTCTTCCGCGACAAAAAGATCAAGGCCCTGGTGGTCAAGTACCTCGGCGTCAAAGGGGATTCCAACCATCCGGCGGACCGAGAGCGGATCACCAAGGTGGGCGTCAAGATGCACAAGGAGATCCACGACAACGATCCTCTCCAGTGCAACATGCGCCAGGTGGGCACCCCATACCTGGTGAAGATTATGAATGACTACGACCTGCTGCCCACTCACAACTTCAAGTTCGGCTCGCATCCAGAGGCCGAAAAGATCGTCGGTGAGGTGTGGAAAAGACGGTTTACCCAAGGCATCCCCGATGGCTGCTGGTACGGCTGTACCCTTTCCTGCTCCCACAGTGTGGATGGCTATACCCTGAAGACGGGGCCGTACAAGGGCCAGGTGGTTAACGTGGACGGCCCGGAGTACGAGACCATCGCCGGCTGTGGTTCCAATTGTGGCATCTTTGACCCCGACGCGCTGCTGGAGATCAACTTTTACTGCGACACCTACGGTATTGACACCATTTCCTTCGGCACACTGACGGCCTTTGTGATGGAGTGCTACGAGGCCGGCGTGCTCAACAAGGAGATTACCGGCGGGTTGGAGCTCAATTTTGGCAACGCCGAGGCGGCCATCGAGTTGTTGCACCAGATGGGGCGCGGCGAGGGCTTCGGACTCATCGCCGGGCAGGGCGTCCGTCGCATGAAGCAGATCTTCGCCGAGGAGTATGGAGCCGACCCAGCCTTTTTGCAGGACATCGGCATGGAGGCCAAGGGGTTGGAGTATTCGGAGTACGTCAGCAAAGAGTCGCTGGCCCAGCAGGGCGGCTACGGCCTGACCAATAAGGGCCCCCAGCACGACGAGGCCTGGCTGATCTTCATGGACATGGTGAACAACCAGATTCCCACCTTTGAGGACAAAGCCGAAGCGTTGCACTACTTCCCCATGTGGCGTACCTGGTTCGGGCTGAATGGATTATGCAAGCTGCCCTGGAACGACATCGTGCCCGCCGACAACGCCGAGACGGACGAGCCGGCCAAGGTGCCAGAGCACGTCCAGAACTATGTGGAACTGTTCGTGGGTGTCACCGGCCGCCAAGACGTCAAGAGCGGAGAGGACCTGATCCGCATGTCGGAAGCGGTCTACAACTTTCAGCGGGTCTTTAACCTGAGGATGGGCTTTGGCACCCGTGAGCACGACGCCATCCCCTATCGCTCGATGGGACCGGTCACGGTGGAAGAGTACGAGTCCCGGGCCGAACGCTACGACAAACAACTCAAGGAGCTGGTGGGCTTTGACCCCGAAGGCAAGACCACTGAGGAGAAGATGGCCACGCTACGCAAGTACCGGGAAGACCAATATGAGAAGCTGATTGACGCCGTCTACGAGCGACGGGGCTGGACCAAGAACGGTATCCCCACCTTGGAGACTCTCAAACGGTTGCGCATTGACTTCCCCGAAGTGGTGGAAGTGGTGAAGCAGCATCTTTAG
>JAOZOT010000551.1 GCA_029933115.1 Anaerolineae bacterium
TGGACGTAGTATACCACATCCCCCGCCCGCAGCGCAACCCGCCGCCCGTTGGCGTAGTAGTACTTGGTGACCGGCGCACGGATGCGGGTGATGGCGTCGGGTGCCTCCGGATAGCCCCGCTCGTTGCCCACCCGATCCCACGTCCGCACCCGGAAACGGTAGACGTGGCCCGTCTCCCCGGTGAAGCCGGCCGCGGTGGCGGCCGTGCCGCTCAGCCAGTCCACCCACGCGCCGTCATCTATCCTGTACTGCACGTCGTACAACCCGCCGATGCCCGCACCCTCGTCTTGAGCACCCCACTGCACGGTGAAGGTGCCGCTGAGCCAGGCCGACGGCGCACGCACCCAGGCCACCGGCGCCGTCACGTCACGGGCCACGCAAGCCCCTCACCCCCACCTCCTCCCGTTCGCCCTCCACCGTCGCTCTGGGCGAGAGGAGAAGGGACTACTCCCCTCCCTCTCCCGTCGCCGAACGGGAGAGGGAGGAGGCAGGGGAGGGTGAGGGCCCGCCAAAAGAAAAGCCACCGAAGGCGTTGTGTTCCTTCGGTGGCTTCAGCGCTATCGGTTCAGCGGTCTACAACTATACTGCTCACACTAGCCTCCATCTCGCCTTGTAGATGTCAAAGCAATTCACTCAAGGAGCGATTGTGATGGTGGGAATTGGAGTTTCGATCAGGTAGAATTCACCTGGCCCTGAATCAATATCGTATTGCATGTGGACTAGAGCCATTCCTCCTCGAAAAGAAGGCGATGCATTTACATTGAGGATTAGTTCTCCAACCATGGTCAGGGGTTCTCCTGTAACACTATCAAAGAAGGTCCAAGGCGTCTCTCTAAAACGCTGTAACTCTTCGGAAGCACCCTCAGGAACATAGTGCATGCCTTCCGCCTCAGCTATCTCAGGCCCTTCAGGATAATACCGCCCTCCTTCCAGGTGAAGTCGTACTCTCCCATCTGGAAGACGCTCCATACGCCACTCGTTCCACGGGCTTGTATAAACATAGCCTTTTCCATCGTCGAAAACCTGCTGATACGTCCCATCCGCTTTAATGATGAGCTTATCAACGCCTCTACCGGGATAGCGGGCTTCCCATATGCCAATGAGATCGGACGGCTGAAGGGTCGCTGGTGGATTCACTATTCCTTCACAAGCCAGAGTTATGGTCAAGACCAAAGCAAACATAGCAACCTTTAGCCACTTTCTCTGCGCCATTATTGTCTCTCTCCTGCTCAGTAATGTTCCATTAAGCTGCCCTCGTCAGGGGCAGAAAACGTCTAATTCTTGCCGGTTGTTGGGTCTATCTCTCCGATGGTCACTAGAAACCACTCTGTGGCTCTTCTGTACTCCGTTTGAGGCATAACCGTTGGAGAAGTGTAAAGCGATCTCATCTCCAAAGCGGATGAAACGATTCTCCCCATCTGGTCTCTGTCCAAGTGAAATATATATGCAGATCACCGCCAAAGCCCACAGGCATCAACCCATCTACACTCCCGCGAGGTCTATCCGAGAGGAGCGATTCTATGACTATATCATCTGGCCATATAAATGTTTGTTCCCCACTCAATATTCCTTCGATGCTGTGCCGAGATTTAGTGTGTAGGAGAACGCCAAGAGGGTTTCTCGTTGAAGATTCCAAGCCCTTTTTGTCGTATACTTTGAATGTGACCGTCCCATCACCATTGTCGATGATGTAAACCATATAGCGTCCCAGGGCCGACGTTGTCGTGTCTTCGCCCTTTAGAAACTGCCCGGTCTCACGGATGAAATCTCCGAAGCCACGAATACCGTACGGGCCTGTATCCTCTGGGTCTTGGTATCCCTTTTGATAGAATCTCTCACGAGCTTCAGCCACGCCCTCATCCATCATTACGTGCCATGTCATAGGACTCTCAAGGCCAAGCTCTAGCGTATCACTAGGACCCAACTCAAAGAACCAGTATGCGGCAAGGCCTACTCCCGAAGATGGCGGGTTCCACATCTCCCTGCTGAACACCTTCAGCGTCATCGCCGTCTGCCAGAATCCTGGGTCTATTGGCAATAGCCCAGGTGGTCCCGGCATCCACCCTGGCGGAGGCGGTTGATGCCCGGTTGGATCTACATACTTGAGCGGGTTGTTGTAAACGTAAGAGTATCTATTGAGCCCCTGCGGCTCCCCCGGCTGCGGCACCACCGTATCCGCGCTCACAAACCGCCCCAGCGCCGGGTCGTAGTAGCGGGCTTTGTAGTAGTACAGCCCAAGCCCCTGCTCCCACCGCTGCCCGGTGAAGGTGTAATCCGTCGGTAAGGTGCCAGCCTCTCCCAGGCGCAGGCCACCATACGGCAGATACCTCACCGCGCTGCCCGGCACTTCACCGCCCGCACCGTCGCTCAGCACAACGGTGCTGCCCAGGTGGTCGCTGTGCAGGTAGTATACCACATCCCCCTGCCGCAGCGCAACCCGCCGCCCGTTGGCGTAGTAGTACTTGGTGACCGGCGCACGGATGCGCGTGGTGGCATCCGCCACCGCCGGATAGCCCCGCTCGTTGCCCACGCGGTCCCAGGTGCGCACCCGGAAGTAGTAGACGTGGCCCGTCTCCCCCACAAAACCGGCCGCGGTGGCGGCCGTGCCCGTCAGCCAGTCCACCCACGCGC
>JAOZOT010000552.1 GCA_029933115.1 Anaerolineae bacterium
CTGGCATAGTCCTGCACCCAGCCGATGAAGAAGGTGCCCAGCAGGATCCAGATGAGCGCCGGCAGCCAGCCCCACTGCGCGGCCACGATGGGCCCCCCGATGGGTCCCAGGGCAGCGATGGACTTGAACTGATAGCCGAAGAGCACATTACGGCTGGCGGGCGTAAAGTCCACCCCATCCATGTACATCTTGGCCGGCGTGGCCTTGTTGGGATCGGGCTGGATGATGTTCCTATCAATGGTCCTGGCATACCATCCGTAGCCGATAACTATGGCCGCAGCGCCCAGTATCAAGACGATGATTGTAAACATTTTCTCTCGCTCCTTTGTGAAAGTGGGTGTTCAGCACCGTCGGCTGAACGATGACTTCCGCAAGCCACTCCAGACAGTTTTGTTGCTCGCAACCACCCCCTTTCTTCTCCTCGCCGGTCTCCCCTCTAAAATAAATACCTGCTATCGCCCTTGCTGGTCAGGTCAATGCAGGTCAACAATGAATGGAGGGAAGCAACGGCTTTTACGTCACTAACCACCTATATACACTTTCAGGCGGAGGACGCCTGTAGCTGTTTCTAATTATACTACCAAAAAGAGTTAATGTCAACCCTTTTTTGGGGATTTTTGGACAAAATTGAAGACACAGACAGCACATCGAAAGACACTCGCCGTGATGACTCAAGCGCGCTACACTCTGACTTTAACTAATACAACACCGTAGAAGCTCTGAAGATGCGCACGGATTCCTCAATGAGGACAAGCTACGGTTGCATTTAACGCTCCTATGAGCTATAATAGGTTCAGCCCGGCAAAGGTTTGGAATCTTTGCCAGGCTGACCGAATAGTGGTGAAAGTGAGACCATTGTGGGATTAGCCAAAGAGAACGACTTGGTACTTTTGATAGCCAGAGACAGGAAACGTTTCATCATCCGTCTGACCGGTGGGGGAGAGCTTCACACCCATCGGGGATGCGTGAGACACGACGATCTCATCGGTCAACCCCTGGGTCGAGAGGTTGCTTCCCATCTGGGGTATCCTTTCCTGGTCTTGGAACCCTCCACCCATGACCTGATCAAAGAGATAAAGCGCACCACTCAGATCATCTATCCCAAAGATATAGGCTACATCCTGCTCAAGACTAACGTCAGACCCGGCAGCCAGGTGATAGAGGGAGGGACAGGCAGCGGCGGCCTGACCTTGGCCTTGGCCCAGAGCGTTATGCCTACGGGGCACGTCTACTCCTATGAGGTGCGGCCCGATGTGCTGGCTCTGGCCCGCAAGAATCTGGAGAGGGTAGGGCTCGATCCCTTTGTAGATCTGAAGCAGCGGGACATCGCAGAAGGCTTTGACGAAACTGAAGCCGATACTCTCTTCTTGGACGTGCGCACCCCCTGGCAGTATCTGGCTCAGGCTCGCCAAGCCCTCAAGGGCGGCGGGTTTTTTGGCTCCATCGTGCCCACCACCAACCAGGTCGTCCAGCTCATCGAGGCTCTGCCCCAACACGGCTTTGCCGATATTGAGGTCGAAGAGTTGCTGCTTCGGCCCTACAAAGTGGTGCCGGGAAGGCTCCGGCCCGTGGACCGCATGGTAGCTCACACAGGCTACCTCATCTTCGCCCGCAAGATAGACGCGCTCGACGCCGGCCAATGGTTCGCACCACGGCGTGGACGCTCCCGGGCTCAGCGTGGGGAAGGTGAGGACAATGAAGCATCAAACGAGGCCCTCAGCCAGTGCACTGCTGGCAAAGTCCCATCCCCTGATTAGAGCCAAGACATACCCAACAAGTCATAGGAGGAGATAAACATGCTACCACGAAGACGCAGACCCAGATTCCGCCCCCCGCTACGCAGAGCCCGCCGGCGCATTGAGCGGGTTGCCCCGGCCGAGGCAGCGGCCGCCCTCGAGGAAAAGGCCCAGGCAGCGGAGGCACAAGGCATGTTGGACAGAGCCGGAGACCTGCATTTGGAAGCAGCCCGTTGCTACCTCCAGTTGGATGACATTGATCGGGCTGACGATCACGGCCTGAAGGCCCTTCGGCTCTTTATCCAAGCCGGACGTCCGGCCAAGGTCCGCCGCCTGGTGCCCAGGATGATGGCCGTCCTGCACAGAAAAGGATACCATGATGAGGCAGAGAAACTGCGCCAGGAGGTGGAAGCCCTCCTGGGACCTCCGCCCAGAGCCGGCCTCTGGGGAGAACGAGCTGCCCGGCGAGGAAGCCTTCCCGCCAAGTGCCCTTTGTGCGGCGGCCCCGTCAGGTCTGATGAGGTCAACTGGATTGATTCTGACAGCGCCGAGTGCGCCTACTGTGGCGGTATCGTCAAGGCCACCTGAAGCAAAGATGCTATGGGTTCTTGAAAAGGGAATGATAATGATGTATAATAAGCTCGGCACCAATAGCACACCGAGCAGGGTTTCGAGACACAAAGGGATGCATCTGAAATGACAGTTCTACTGACCCGAGCGGAAATGGAAGAAAAGCTAAGGCAAGCCTTTGCACCGGAGCAGACGGCCAGCCTGGTTGAGGTATTGGATAATATACGGCAGGTCGAGTTGGAGCGGGCCGCCGACACGAGAGACCTGAAGCGTGGCTTGAAGGAACTGACGGAGGAGATAAAAAAGCTGGCCACTGCCCAACGGC
>JAOZOT010000553.1 GCA_029933115.1 Anaerolineae bacterium
TGACTTACCCCCACCTCGCAGTGGGGGCTTCAGCACTTGTGGGTAAAGTCAATGGCCTATCGCGTTGCCAACTGGACCGAATTCTGATATACTATGCGGATGAGAGAAAGTCGGTTGAAGGGTAGCGTGGGATTCATTCCCCGAGGGAGGGATGGCCATGGCTGAAGAGAAGAAGGTTTCACCGATCCTGGACGACCGGCCGGCCGAGGAGGATGCCCTGGGCTTTGCGCCCTACCGCGACACCCTGGTGGAGATCGTGGCCGGCCCCGACACCCACACCCCGCTGACCATCGGCATTTTCGGCACCTGGGGCGCGGGCAAGACCAGCCTGATGAGCATGGTCAAGGCTCACATTGATGAACGCGGGCTGCCCCGCTACCGCACCGTCTGGTTCAACGCCTGGAAATACAACAAGGAGGAGGCCCTGTGGCGGGCCCTGATCCTGCGCGTCCTGGATGCTTTGCGGCCCCGTAAAGAAGACGGCACGCTCTACGCCGAAGAAGAACTGGGCCAGGAGCAGCGGGCCATGGTGCGCGACCTGGACCGCCTGGAAGAGAGCCTGTACCGCACTGTGGAGTGGCAGGAGCTGGGGCGCTGGACCCTGGACTGGGCCAAGGCCTTGCGGGGCACGGCCGAGGGTGCGGCCGAGATCGCTCTGGCCTTTGTGCCGGGCGGGTTGCCGCTGGTCAATTTGCTCAAGGGCATGGCCAAGGCCATCACGGGCGAGGACGAGCAGGCCGTGGCCGAGGCCTTCCGCCGCCAGGTGCAGACCTACCGCCGTGAGCAACTGCGCTCGCTGGAGCAGTTCGAGAACCAGTTTCGGGCCCTGCTGGACCGATACGTGGTCAGCCACGAGGGGCGGCTGATCGTCTTCGTGGACGACCTGGACCGCTGCCTGCCGGAAAAGACTATCGAAGTCCTGGAGGCCATCAAACTCTTCCTGGACGTGCCCGGCTGCGTCTTCCTGCTGGGCATTGATCACGAGGCCGTGCAGGAAGCCGTCCAGACCCGCTACCAGGGCGAGGTCAAGGGCCGCCAATACCTGGAAAAGATCATCCAGTTGCCTTTCATGCTGCCGCCCATTGACTCCGCCGACATGCGTGACTTTGTGGGACATCTGGTGCCTCACTTTCCCGACCCCCGCTGCGCCGACGTCTTTGCCCTGGGGCTGGCCCCCAACCCCCGCCAGGTCAAGCGCACGGTCAACGTCTTCCTGCTGGTGTGGAAGCTCTCCCGCCAAAAGCTGCCCCAGGCCATCCAGCCGGTGCGCCTGGCCAAGGTGGTGGTCATCCAGCACAGCCATCCCGATCTCTACCAGTTGCTGCGCGAGGTGCCCCGCTACCTGCGCGAATTGGAAGCCTACTTCCGGGCCGAGGAGAAGCGGACCATGGAGCGGGCCGCTCCGGTGATGGAGGCCGAGGCTGAAGGCGAAAGACCTGAAGCGCCAGCCGTGCCCCCGCCGCTGGCCCCCTTCACCGGCCGCGCTGCCCTGCGCCGCTTGCTGACCCTGCACCCATCTGAGGGGCCGGGGTCCGAGGAGGCCAACTTTATTGACCTGACGCCGGAGCAACTGCGGGCCTACATCTACCTGACCGGCCGCGCCGCCCCGCAGCCGACCGCCGAGGAAGTGAAGCGGGAGGCCTTTGAGCCGCAGATGGTGCGCATCCCGGCCGGCGAGTTCCTGATGGGCACGCCGGAAGAGGACGTAGAGGCGATTGCGAAGAAGTACGGTATTGAGCGCAAGTACATTGAAAGAGAAGTCCCCCAGCGCAAAGTGTTCGTAAAAGAGTTTGAGATTGGCAAGTACCCGGTGACCAACTTTGAGTACCGGGCTTTTGTGCAGGATACAGGCCATGAGCCGCCCCGTCATTGGGGGGGTGACCAGTACCCGGAGGGGCTGGGCGACCACCCGGTGGTCAACGTTTCCTGGCTCGATGCGGTGGCCTACTGTGAGTGGCTGAGCGAGAAGACGGGCCAGCCCTACCGTCTGCCCACTGAGGCCGAGTGGGAGAAAGCGGCTCGTGGCACCGACGGAAGGCAGTTCCCGTGGGGGGATGAGTGGGATGCGAGCCGGTGCAACACGCGGGAAGGTGGCCTCGGCACCACCACCCCGGTGGGCCAATACTCGCCCGACGGCGACAGCCCTTACGGGGTGGCGGACATGGCCGGCAACGTCTGGGAATGGTGCGCTGACTGGTTTCAGGCTTACGAGGGCAACCGCTTTCCGGATGAGGACTATGGGGAGAAATACCGGGTGTTGCGGGGCGGGTCGTGGAGCACCACTCAGAACAATGCTCGCTGTGCGGTCCGTATCAGGGCCGGCCCCGACTACTGGGACAACTTCGTTGGGTTTCGGGTGGTGGTGGCTCCCGCTTTGTTCTGATTTCTGAGGCGCGAGCGAAGCGAGCGCCCCTTTGATCCGCTCGCTTGCCCTGAGCCCTGCCCTGAGCGAAGCCTGCCCTGAGCCCGGTCGAAGGGTCGAAGGGGCAGCCGAAGGGAAGGGCGGTCGCCGCCGGTGGGGAGAGTGAGGGGCGCGGAAGCGCGGAGGGAATGAACGCGGAAACGCGGAATGACGGAGAGCGCGGGAAGGAGCTCCGCGTATTCCGCCATTCCGTCCTTCCGCGATCC
>JAOZOT010000554.1 GCA_029933115.1 Anaerolineae bacterium
AGACCCACTGGGTGCAGCGCCGACATTGGATGAAATTGGGTTTGGCTTCTTCCACTGCCGCCGCGAAAGCCTTATCGTGAGCTTGCTCCCAGGCCGCCGAATGGACCCGCTCGCTGACGTCGGCAACACTGCCCAGGACACCACCCAAGATGCCGCTGGCCACGTCCAGAGCCTCTGTGACCAACCCCGTAGCCGAGGCCTGGAAATGAGTCCGATAGCCGGTGCCACAGCGGTCACAATAGAACTCGAATTGGAAACCCCGATCCGTACTCAAATCATCGTAGTTGCGCACGAATTTGATAAGAGTCATGGCCCCTCATTGACCTCCTTGCTCATTACTTGTCTACTTGCTTGCCCCTCACCCTCCGCTCCTAGACATTATACTACAACCTGAGCAAAAATTAAAGCCTAGATAGCGTGCAGGGTGAATTCGCCGCTGCCGGTGTCATATAGGCCAAAGCTGGGCTGCCCAAAGCGACCCATTACCTCACCAGGGTTGGCCCACAGGGTGGGGCCTATCTTCTCCACCTTGTGCTTGTGAGTGTGGCCGCTGAAGACAGCGTCATATTTCCCCGAAGCCGCCAGGCCGCTGGCGATGTAAGGGTCATGGATGAAGGCAATTTTCCGGCCGCCCAGTTCAAGCTCGCCCATCAAGGAATAGAGGGTCACGTTGTCAGATTGGTGGGCTACCTGGGAGAGGAGGAGAGCATCCCCGTCGTTGTTGCCAAAGACGCAGTGCACCGCTCCTGAGAAGCCATCAGCCATCATCTTGAGGGTGAAGGGCGCGCAAAAGTCCCCGCAGAAAAGGAGGGCTTCAGCTTCCCCCAGCCGGGGCAGCACCCTCTCCAGATTCCAGATGTTGTCGTGGATGTCCGAAAGGACAGCGATTAGCATTTTGCAAACCTCCTTGCAAGGGTTCCCCTCCCTATACTCCCCGCCTCCTCTTGCTGTAGGCCTTGGCCGAGCGGGTGTAGACGATCCCTCGCTCAGCCAACGCTTGCTCTATCAATTCCTCCACCAGTCGTCTTTCGGCAGCGTTGATCACCGCCTGCTCGTGGGCCTCCTGCAAAGCTGGCGGATAAGGGGGATAGCCACCGCTCCGCCGGCATTGGTCATAGATCACCGCCTGCACCCGCTCTAGCATCTTTACATCTCGCATGACCCATTGGGGAGCCTCGATGCGGACGATCTCGCCGCCTACGTTCATGTAGAAGAATTGGACGTGATGTTCCAGATACCTATCCAATATAGCCGACAAACTCTCGAAAATATCAGATCGCTCCCCATCCTGCAAAAGACCATCAAACAACTGTCGGTCCAAAGCTGTGCTCAGGAAAGTGCACAATGTTCTATCCTCCTCAGCCAGCGAGCAGGCGTCACAATCGCTGGGGTCATCCTGACAGAGCCAAACCCGCAAGGTGTTGGCCACATCGTGGCTGCCCGGATAACTGATGTAGCCGAGCACAGGGACGCGCAGAGTTCGGAATTCGTCCAGGCAGGCTTTGAACTCTCCCAAGAACTTGCGCTGGACCACTTCATCTTCATTTTGCAAAGCCCAGAGAATCAAGGAGCCATCTCGCAAAGCTACCGCCGGTTGGATCGCCGAGCGACTGGCTGCGAGTAGAGTGCGCAGTTCAGCCACCTCCATCGTCATTCCCAACCGTGTCCCCTCAATGGGTATGTTCTTGCGGCCAGGCGAGATGTAAAGATCACGGTCCTCGAAATACAGCCTCCCTTCTGAATCGAGGCTAGCGTCAGGACGACGGCCATAGGTGAGGACAGCATGACCGGTGTTGATGACGTAAAAGTGTACTGGACTATGCCGGTCGGGGGGGATCGAGGAGCCGTCGGCAGCCACGACGCTGAAATCTGGAGGAGGGGCAGGAGAAGGGAAGACACCGCTTAACGTCCCCGTGGGAACGGCCACCAGCCATGGGAAAAGCCTGCGGCGGCTGCGGATCTTGGCTTTGAGCTCCGCGGTGTCGGCCACGCGCAAAAGCTGGCGGGCTTTATCCAACTGCTCACGGCGCTCTTCTGCCGTGACCGACCGAGCCATGTCTTCTACTTGCTTGTTGATGGGACCCAATTTGAGAGGCAAGTTGCTTCCTCCTCCCGGCACCGTGACTTGTGTATCGAAAGGCGTCGTCTACTCACCCCTCAGCCGCTTCCTGGCCGTCTGGCAGTGGGGGCAGACATCGCCTTCGTACTCCCGCCCACAAGTGCGGCAAGTCTTCACCCTGGGCGCTCCCCCCTCCCCAATAGGCACGGCGAGCAAGATCAATTCAAAGCCCTCGTATTTCCTCAGCCAGGCGTTCACCTCGGTGCTGCCTACGATCCACTCCTCTGCCTCGCCACGGTGGAGGACACCACGCAGCGCCCCTGCTCCCATATCAATAGCCTGGCCGGCCAGTTCCTGCGCACCTGATTTTGAGATCATTTTACCCCTCGTTTCCGACAGTGTATCTGAAAAATGCTCGTATTGAGTATACCAGACTTTGAACCGATTGACAACTTGACCTCCATCGCGAATTTTTAACACATTTCTAACTATTTTATGTCACCTTGCATCTTGAGGTAGCTCTGCACTCAATCGTGGTTGGGCAGGCTGCCCCACTCCGAGGGCGC
>JAOZOT010000555.1 GCA_029933115.1 Anaerolineae bacterium
GAGGTACGAGGCGGTGAAGACACTCCATCAAAGCCTGAGAGACTGTGATATGGCCATGCTGCGGGCTATTGCCGAGATGCACGGCCTCGAACTGAGCAGTAACCGCCAGGAAGAGGCCGTGGCGCAGTTGGCAGAGGAGCTCTTGCAGCCGGACGAGATGACCCTCACCCTGGAGAGTCTCTCATCTGCTGAACGAGAAGCTCTGGAAGCCCTCATCGCTCAAGGGGGTAAAATCAAGGCCCCTCTTTTCCTCCGGGAACACGGTGAACTGCGGGCTTTCGGACCTGGGCGACTGGAGCGGGAGAAGCCCTGGCTGGAGCCGGCCAGCGCCACCGAGGGCCTCTGGTATCGGGGCCTGATCTACAAAGCTTTCGACGAAGTAGAAGACTACCAGGGAGAGTTCTTCTATATTCCTCTGGACTTTTTGCCCCTCCTGCCCCAGGCTAAAAGCCCTCCCCCTCTCGCAGTGAAGCCGGTACCCCCACCATCCATCATCCGGCAGGGGGACCTGACCTTCCTCGAGGATGTATGCACCTTCCTCAGCTATCTGCAACGAGAGGAGGTGAAGCCGCTCAGAGGGGGCTATCTGCCTCGTCCGACGATAGAGCAACTCAACGAGCGATTCATCGTCAAAGAAGACCTGGCAGAGATCGTCCACGAGAGAGGGACGCAGCGGCTGGCCTTTCTGCACCACCTCTGCCGTCAATTGAGACTGGTGCGGATCAAAGGGGGGCTGTTGAAACCAAACTCCGCCGAGGCCAGAGCCTGGCTGAAATCGTCGCCGACAGACCAGATTGCCGCCTTGCAGGCCGCCTGGCGCGACGATCCCCAGTGGAACGAGCTATGGCACGTGCCAAGTCTCAGGTGCGAGGATACAGGGTGGCGCAATGACCCCCTGGCAACGCGCCAGAGGATTCTGAAACACCTGAGCCAATGTCCCCCAGGCCAATGGCTTTCTCTGGCCTCCTTTATCCAGACCGTCAAAGAGAACGATCCCGACTTTCAGCGCCCCGACGGGGACTATAGTTCCTGGTACATCCGTGAGACAGACACGGGCCGCTACCTCTCCGGCTTTGAGTCGTGGGATCAGGTCGAGGGAGCCCTTATCGTCTACTTCATCGCCCAACCCCTGCACTGGCTGAGCGTGACCTCTCTGGGGTACGAAAACGAAGCCGATGAGCTCCCCTCCTCT
The DNA here is from genome assembly GCA_029933115.1 of Anaerolineae bacterium. Classification (GTDB taxonomy): domain Bacteria; phylum Chloroflexota; class Anaerolineae; order E26-bin7; family E26-bin7; genus E26-bin7. Next base: position 1,193 of record JAOZOT010000555.1, read on the forward strand.
TTTCTCATTACCCCCTGGGGAGCGGCTTTCCTGGGATTGTCCCACCCGGAGCAGGAGGAGTGGTCACCCCCGCCCATCGAGATCGGACCCGACTTTACCATCCTTGTCCCCGCCGAAAGTCTTTACTACCGTTTCCAGGTGGAGAGGTTCGCCGAAAGCACGGAAGAAGCTCGCCTTTACCGCGTCACCCCCGATTCCCTGGCTCGCCTCCTGAGAGAGGGCATCAAGGTAGAGACGGTGCTCGGCTTCTTGAAACAAGCCGCTGCCGGCCGCCTGCCGGCCAACGTGGCTCACACCCTGCGCCGGTGGGGTCAGAAATTCGGCCAGATCAGCTTGCGGCCGGTGGTTCTCCTCCAGGCGAAAGACGAATTGATCTGGCAAGAACTGCGGACTCTGCCCCAGATCAGACCCTATTTGCAGGAGATTGTCTCACCCACGGCCGCCATCGTAACGGAAAAGGATTGGCCCAGGCTGGTAGAGGAATTGCGGAAACTAGGCTATCTGCCGCGCGTGGAGGGGTTGCACTCTCGGTAGATCACAACTTGTTCGTGGGGCACACTGCGGATGGACGTGCGCGGACTTTTGCGGGAGTTTAATCTTCAGCCCCAAAAGGGGTTGGGCCAGAATTTTCTGGCCTCCGAAGGGGCTCTGAGGCGCATTGTGGCTGCCGCCGCTCTCGAACCGGGGGACGTGGTATTGGAGGTGGGACCGGGGTTGGGGACATTGACCCGCCTCCTGGCCCAACAGGTAGAACAGGTCATCGCCGTTGAGTTAGACCGACGACTGGTAAAAGTCCTCTCCCAAACTCTGAGCGATTTTCCCAACGTCGAAATCATCCAGGGTGACATTTTGGAGATGGAGCCCGGAGGGCCGGGGAGGTTAAGCGGGCTCTCTCCAGGCTACAAAGTCGTGGCCAATCTCCCATACTATATCACTTCGGCCATCCTGCGTCACCTGCTGACGGCCAGGCACAAACCCCAATTGATAGTGGTCACCGTGCAACGCGAGGTGGCCCAGCGCATGATAGCCAGGCCCGGCCAGATGAGCTTGCTTTCCGTCAGCGTGCAATTCTACGGGCATCCCAGGATCGTGGCTCGTATTCCGGCCCGGGCTTTTTACCCCGCCCCCAAAGTGAACTCGGCTGTGGTGCGCATTGATCTCCGCGAGAAGCCGCCGGTGGCCGTGGCCGATGTAGACCGCTTCTTCGAGGTAGTGCGGGCTGGCTTTGGGCAGAAGCGCAAACAATTGCGCAACGCCCTGGCGCAAGGTCTATCACTGCCGGTCAACACAGTAGTAGAGGCTCTGCGCCGCGCAGGCGTTGACGAAAAACGCCGCGCCCAGACCCTGAGCCTCGAGGAATGGGGCCGAGTGGTGCACAGCCTCTCAGAAAATTCGGGGGGCGGCGCTCGTAGTAACGACTTCAGTCGTTTTC
>JAOZOT010000556.1 GCA_029933115.1 Anaerolineae bacterium
GCCGATTCCTGCGACATACCGGGAGCCTCGGGCTTCAAGGTGGCCCGCGTGACCAACAGCGCCGTGCCCGAGGAGGAGGACCGCCTGGTGGAGTGCTTGTGGAACGAGTACGAGAGGTGGACGGGCCTGGCTCGCCACGAGGACAGCATCACCCCCGACATGCGCCAGTACCACGCCTTCCGCAAGATCGCCCTCGACACTCCCGGCGCCATCATCGAAATGGGCTTCATGCTCGACGACCGGAACGTCCTGTTGTACGAGCAGGATAAGGTGGCGCGGGGGATAGCCGGTGGCATCGTCTGCTTTTTGGAAGGCGGTTCGAGTGAGTGAATTCTAACGCTCGACTCCCAATGGAGATTGGCCCGAAGTTGTCACTGGCTGCCTGCTGCCAGCGCGTAACGCAGGATGAGACCGTGCACTACCTGCTCTACCGGCGCTTTGTCGTCGGTAAAGACCACAGTTGACTCTTTCACCTCCCTGATGTGGCCCAGGGTCCGTCGGGCTACGTCCAGCAGCAAGGGATGGTCCATCAGGGCCACGTTGGCCTCAAAGTTGGCCAGTTTCGTCGGCTTCACGGTGCCTACCACCAGGCTGTTGCCCAGGTCGCTGCCGTCATCGGGCGTGTCAATGATGTAGACACTGGGGAAAACGTCCTTCATGGTGCTGGCCAGCACGTCAACCAGACTGTAGTCGGTGTGAGTGCGGCCAACGTTGATGACGGCTACTCCCTCTTCGGTCAGGTGGTCGCGCACCTCGATAAAGTACTCCCGGGTGGTCAGGTGAAAGGGGATGTAGGGGGGGCGGTAGGCGTCGGTGGCCACCACGTCGTATTTCTTTTGGCTGTGGGAGAGGAAGTAACGGCCATCCTGGGTGATGACGTTAAAGTTGGGCTCGTTCATGGCAAAGAACCGGCGTCCCACGGCCACGATGCGGGGGTCAATCTCGGCGCCGTCAATCGGAATGGGGCCGTAGACGGCCGTGTACTGTTTGGGGATGGTTCCGGCCGCCGAGCCAATCAGACAGAGACTATCCACCTGATCGGCGGTGTAGGGAGGATCGTTGAAGTAGGGAACCACCAGGAAGAAGTCCCATATCCCGTAGGTCAGAATCCGATGGGGGTTATAGACCGAGTGGAGCCCCATTCCCTCGTTGAGGTGCAGATTGATGTCGTCCCCGCGCTTGAGCACCTGGATGTAATTGTAAGCCGATTCGGTCTCGTAGATCAACCCCGGTGCGGCTTTGATGACCCCGGCAGGAACGAAGACAATCAGGGCAAGGAGAATGACCAGCATCAGGGTGTAGAGCAGAGCTCTGCGGCCGGCCACGCGGGTCAGGCCGATAAGGGAAAGGACCAGCAGGACCAGCGAGAAAGTGAGGAAAGTGTTCCTGGTGCCGATGTTGGGGATGAGGACGAGGACGGGGGTGAAGGTGCCGATGATGCTGCCCAGAGTAGATAGGGCGTAGATGGAACCGGCGATGTTGCCTGCTGAATCCACATCGCGCATAGCCAGGCGGATGGCAAAGGGCGAGACGCAGCCCAGCAGAGTGATGGGGAAGGAGAAGAGGAGAATGACACCGAAGAGGGAGCCCATCAGAATGCCCAGGCTGTAGTTGGCAAAGCCCAGGACCGACCAGCGCAATATAGGCTTGGCCACAAAGGGCACCAGCCCGATGGTGAAGCCGGCCCAGGCGGTGATCTGATAGAGGACGCTTTCGTAGGGGTAGCGGTCGGCCCAGCGGCCGCCGATGTAGTAGCCCACAGTCAGGTAGATGAGCACCAAGCCGATGAGGTTGGCCCAGATGATGAGGGAGGTGCCAAAGTAGGGCTCCAAAAGCCGCGAAGCCGATAGCTCCACAGCCAAGCTGGTCATGCCACTGACGAAAACGATCAATAGAAGGTAGGCTCGGTTGGTTTTCACGCCGGGTCTCCTTTCCCTAACTTTTTCGCTTGATAGATTAAGAGAGCTTTCGCTTCCGGCTGGGCTACTTCCACAATACGCCGGATGATTTCCGCAAGCGTTTCCTGACTTAACATTGTTGAATCTCCCCTGTGCTTCAAAGTCTGCCAGACGATTGAGAGCGCTCGGAAAAGTGCCTGAAAAGCACGCTCGGAGGCGAATTGCCTTGTGCCTGCGCAATGGTTATGTTAGCATAATGGCAGCAGGGGCTCTTCGGGTGACTTGGGGTTGGGGACTAGTTTCTTCTCTAATGGCGAAATATGCCAATCCATTTCCTCTAATGGAATGGCTCCAAGCAGCGGTCGCGCTCCTCGAGGGAGCTCGATTACCTGCACGCGGGTAGACCGACCTTGGACCTCAACTTCTGCGATGCCCATAACCCGATATTCATGTTCGCCACCATCTGCTGTGTATACGCGGACTTGGCCCAACTCCATCAATTTGAGTCTTTCCACGAGCTCCACCGGCAAGGACAACTGGACTGCGCCGGAGTCCACCAGCGCCTGGCAAACGATATCCTCCCCCCGCTCTTCTTCGGGCAGAAAGCGGTTTTGCCAATTTCGCACCTTGATCTGAACCTCAAAAACGCCCATCTGAATGCCCCCTTTAGCCGCTGACTTCACAGCCTGCGACAGACGATAGGTGATCTGCGATGCACGATTCGG
>JAOZOT010000557.1 GCA_029933115.1 Anaerolineae bacterium
TGTGGGAACATGCCCCACTCGATCACTTGCCCACGTTTACGTGCGGACTTACCGGCTGGCGGGCCAATGGAGTTAGAGGTCCTGTGAAAAGGGAGTGGCAAACGTGAAAACGACGCACCCGTTGTGGCTTCTCCTGATAGTTGCTGTTCTGGCATCGAGCCTGCTGACCGCAAGCCTTTTTCCGCCTGGTTCTGGGTCGGCTGTCTACGCACAGGGACGCCCCACGCCCACACCCACCTTCCGCTCTCCACCCCCTGCTGAGGAAGAGGGGGAGGAGGAATGGCCTCCGCCGACGCCGACTCCGCTGCCTTGCGGAGAGTGCATCAGGCAGAAAATTGGCCCTGAGGGGGGTGAAATAGACCTGCCCGCAAACCGCATCTTGGTGACCGTGCCGCCCGGCTGCCTGACGCAGGAGATAGAGTTTACACTGTGCATCCCTTGTACGTGCGAATGTGGCCCGGTGGAAAAGACCGTGTTTTGGCTGGGGGACGTCTGCCTCACCCTTGAAGGCTGGTTTGCAGGTGGCCAGAAGACCCCTCATGACTACTTGTTTGCCTGTCCCATAGTGATCACCATCGGCTACACCGACGCAAACCTGGCCGAGGTGGGTGGCGAGCCCCGCGGCCTTGGCCTGGCTCGCTGCGATGAGACGACAGGCGGATGGGTTCCATTGAATCCTATACTAGATGAAAAGAACCGCAACGTCTCGGCGCTGGTTGACCACTTGAGTTGGTTTGCGCTGACCCATAGCTTGCCCGTGACAGAGCCCCCACCGGCAATGCCTGAGACCGGTGAGGAAATCCCTGATTGGGGATGGCCGTCGGCGTTGCCGAGTGTGGCGCTCGTACTGATTCTGGTCGCTTTTGGGTACACGGCGATACTGATGGCCAGGCTGCGCAAGCCTGGTTGAGGGGTCAATGTCATGGAGACGACCAAGGTGCGACGCACTTGTGTCCATAAGCTGAGTGCGTCGCACCTTTAATTTTTTGCCGGCAGTGATGGCTTTAGCCGCTCAAGGTGGGGTAGGATAACTCGTAGACGGGATGGCATCGTGGGGATGGATGCCATCCCGTCTTGCGTTTGCTACGGTTTCGGTGTGGGGGTCGGGCGCGGGCCGCCTCCTCCCGGTAGCGGGGCTACCGCCGGCGCAGTCTCCCCGCCTGTGCTCCCTCCGCCCACCCCGACATTGACGTTAACTGGGCCATAGATGTTGTTGTCCTCGTTGGTTTCCTGCACCATCCCATAGGCCGGATTGCCGTTGTAGCCATCGTAAGTATCTACCTGAGCGTACAGGCTGTGGACGCCGGCGCTGCCGAAAGTGTGACTGAAACTGACCTGATCAGTCTGGCCAGGGCCCAACCCTGGCGGGCAGCCGTAGTAGGTGCCCAAGTCGCTGCGGTCGTCGGGCGGAGGATTTGGATCCACGTACAAGTCAACCCAGAACCAGGTGCCGGTGGCCTGATCGCCCTGATTCTTGATGGTGACGTAGATAGTGGTTTGCTGCCCCGACACCGGATTGGGCGGGTTGACGCTGATGCCGGTGACAATCAGGTCCGGCCCACCGGTGGGGGGAGGTGGAGTGGGCCCTCCTCCCGAAGAATTCTTGAGGATGATGGGTAGGTAGACGCCACCGGAACCAGAACTTGCCTGGTTGACCGTGATGGTATCACTCACCGTATCGCTGCCGCACTCATTCGTCGCCGTCAGCCACACAGTGTAGGTGTTGGTAGTGGTGTAAACGTGGGTGATCACCTGCCCGCTGCCAGATTCACCGTCGCCAAAGCTCCAAGTGTAGGTGATGGGTTCTGTGCCCTGGGTGACACCGGCGGTGAAAGTGACCACCTCGCCTTCTTGGATGCGAGACGGGGTGTGGCTCAAGTTGGCCCCGCTTACCGGGGTGCAGGCCTGTGTCACCGTCAGCACCACGCTCACATCCACCTGGGGCTCATCTGGGTCGTTGCTGCTGACCTGCAATGTGGTGGTGTAGGTGCCGCTGCTCAGCCCGGCAGCGTCAAAAGTGACCGTCACCTCGCTGCTGCCTGACGGAGCCACCGTGTCGTTGAGCGGCGTTTCGCTGAGCCAGCCTACCGGCGGGGTCTCTGCCAGAGTCCAACTCAGGTTGGCCGTGCCGGCGTTGCCAATGGTGAGCGTGCGGGTTGTCGTGTCGCCAGGGTTCAATGTCGCGCTCAGTGTCAGCGGATTCACGGTGATGTCGGGCACAGAGGCTGTCGTCGTCAGCACACTGGTATCGGCCGTCCCTGTCCCCGCTACCTGCACCGTCGCCACGTCCTGATCGCCGGGGCCGGCCGTGTCGGTGATGGTGACGTAAACTTTGATATTTTGACCAATCCCCGCGTTGAGGGAAAAGTTGGTTGGTGAGAAGGACGTCGTCCAGCCGACTCCCAACCGTGACATGGTGAAAGTATCGGCGCAGTTACCGGTGTTGGTGACGTGCAGGGTGTAGGTCACCGTCTCGCCGGGGTCACCTGACTGAGCGGCCGAGGGCGGCGTCATCTCCACCCCTCGCGCAGCGTTGGCAAAGGTGGTCAGGGCGCTGGTGTCCGAGGTGCTGCCGTCGCCCTGAGAGGTGGCGGTGACGTTGATGGTGTCAAA
>JAOZOT010000558.1 GCA_029933115.1 Anaerolineae bacterium
GCTTTAGCTCGGGGGCCAGGCTGCCAGAGGGCGCTTCATGGTGGGTGGAGCGCGAGCTTTAGCCCCGCGCCGATTTCAGTGCAAACAGGGCCGCGCCAAAAGCGCCCATCTCTTGAGGATGCGGCGCGATTGTGACTTCTTTCTGCAGGTGGGCGCTCAGAAGTTCGGCCACGATGGGATTAAAGGCCACAACTCCCCCGCTCATGACTACGCGACCGGTCAACACATCCATCTCCGTGATGCGTTTCACCACAGATTTGAACAGGCCCCTGACAATGTCCTCAACTCTTTCGCCTGCTCTGATCCTGTCGAGCACCTCTGTAGCGGTGAAGACCGTGCAATAGCTTCCTATGTTTGTCTCTTTGCGGGAGTCTCGAGCCAGCCTGTCCAGGTCGCCGAGGGGGATGTCCAGCTTGTAGGCTATCTCTTCCAGGAAGCTGCCCGTGCCGGCCGCGCATTTGCGATTCATCTTGAAGCTGATCCTGTGCCCCCGGGCGTCCAGCTTGATGATCTTGCTGTCTTGGCCGCCAATGTCCACAACCGTGATGGCTTCGGGGAAATAGTGATAGCATCCCTTGGAGTGGCAGGCTATCTCGGTCTTGGTATCGTGGGCAAAAGAGACGTTGTTTCTCCCGTACCCGGTGGCGGTGATGAACTCCACCTCATCTCCTGAGATGCCTGCTTGTTTCACAGCTTCCTCGAACGAGGTCAGGGCGGCTCCCTCTAAATCGGCGGCCGATTTTCTGACAAAGCTGCCCTTCACCACCATCTGAGCGTCAATGACGACTGCCTTGGTCGTGGACGTTCCTGAATCTATACCGACAAAGTATCCGTCTGCCAGAATTGCACCTCCAGGCTTGCATTTCATTGGGCTTGCGCAGCAAAGCCCGGGGAGCTTGAGAGGTATCCTCTCAACTCCGAAAGAAAAAAGTGGCATAAGGCTGCCCGAACTGCACTTACAATTATAGCACCTCAGAGTATCTTTGTCTAACTTGATACGATTGGCCGGCTCTCTTGTCTTTATACCCTTTTTGTGCTAAACTTAAGGATGTGTTAAACGAGGTGCTGGAAGGAGCTCTCTCCATGAGAAAACTGGTGGCTTCTTGTTTGCTTCTGTTGCTCCTTGGGGTGTCCATAGTTGTGGTCATTGAAGCTGCCCCTGGTCACAGCCCACGCGGGCAGGGACCCGAGGCGCTCATCACTTCTCCCCGTGACCGTGCTGTGGTGCGGGGTAAGGTATCTATCAGGGGCACGGCCACGCACCCTGAGTTCTGGAAGTACGAGGTTGCCTATGGGCCAGAACCCAACCCTGGCGACCAGTGGATCCTGATAGGCGCAGTACACGAGACCCAGGTCGTTGACAACGTGTTGGAGACGTGGGACACAACCCTGGTGCCCGATGGGAACTATAGTTTGCGCCTTAGAGTTGTACGCCGCGACGGGAACTACCAGGAGTATTTCGTGCGGGGGATCGCCGTAGCCAACACCTTGCCGACAGATACGCCCACCCCTGAGGTCACACCCACGCCCACCGACACGCCTACGCCCTTGCCCCCGACTCCAACCATCGTCATCGAGCTGCCCGTGCTGCCATCTCCTACCCCTCGCCCCCTGCCCACCGCCGTTCCGGTGATCCAACCTACGTCAACGCCCGCGTCGTCGTTTTTCAATATAAAGCTGCCCGATTTGGGAGAGGCTTTCTGTCAGGGGGCAGGCGCAGCGGCTTTCCTTTTCCTGCTGGTCGGCCTTCTGGCTCTGCTGCGGCGGTTATTCTCGCTGTTGCTCCATCGCTCGTAGGAACCTGTATGGGTGAGAAGAAGAGGAAAGCCAGGTGGTTGCAATTCCTGCGCTTCGGAACGCAAGATAGACCCGCGCAGCAGATCGGGGTGAGTGGAGGGTGTCTCTCCACCGTTCTCCTTTTCCTTCACCAAGTGAGAGGGCAATCCGCTGGCTCTGCTTTCAGGGCCGGGCAGGTGGAGCCGAGGGGCTACTCCTCAAGCTCCCCAGGCAGCGCGGCGCAAGATGAGCCGGTGAAGAAGCTGATCGTCGGCCTGGGCAATCCAGGCCATCAATATGCCTGCAATCGGCACAACGTTGGCTTCCAATGTCTCGACCGGTTGGCTCAGGCTCATGGCCTATCGTTTGGCCGCGCTGCTCTGAACTCGTTGAAGGGTCGGCGGGCCAAAGCCTCCCTGGCCCTGGGGAAGATAGCCGACATCGAGGTCGTCTTGGCCAAGCCGTTGACCTACATGAACCTCAGCGGCCAGGCGGTGAAACAACTGGTCAACTTCTACCGTTTACCCCTTGAGGACATCCTGGTCATCTACGACGATTTGGATTTACCCCTGGGGACCATCCGGCTGCGTCCTGGTGGTGGCTCCGGTGGACATAAGGGGATGCGCTCCATTATTGAGGCTTTGGGCAGCCAGGCCTTCCCTCGCCTGCGGGTGGGCATTGGTCGGCCGCCAGACAACGATGTCGTCAGCTACGTCTTGAGCGACTTTGCTGCTGAAGAGCAAATCACACTGGAGAGCGTCTACGAGAGAGTAGTGGCCGCCGTGGAACTCTTTTTGAGGGAGGGCATTGAGGCGGCCATGAATGCATATAATTGA
>JAOZOT010000559.1 GCA_029933115.1 Anaerolineae bacterium
GGCGGCGCCTCCAGCGGGAGCTACTGCGCAAGACCGATGCCCTCATTCGGAAGCACGTGGCAGCGGCGCCCGTGATGGACACGCTACCCCTCTACCCCATCAACCGAGACATCGCTAACGTGATCAAGGCGGACAACGTCAGCGACAGGGTCAAGGTCACCAACCTCTACCGCAGCCTGATCATCCATATCGAGCGACACCAGCAGGAGCAACCCTATTTGATCTCCATCGGCGAGCGGGTCGAGGGGATCATTCAGCGCCTGCGGGAACGCCAGATCAGCGTGCAAGCCGCGCTGGAAGAGCTCGGGGCCCTGGCCGAGGAAGCGGTGACGGCGGAGGCGGAACAGGCCGAAAGTGACCTGACACGCGAGGAATTCGCGCTGTATTGGGTGCTCAAAGGGCAAGGTGTGACCAGCCCAGAGAGCGCTGCCCGGGATGCCTATCGCATCCTGGCTGAGCATCCCGGCTGGCCCTACAACCCTGGACTGGAACGTAAAGTGCGGTTGGAGCTGTACAAGCGTCTGCGACTGGCGCCAAGGATGGATAGGACGGCTGATAGTAGCGTCTCTTACGGGTACGAGACCCGCGCCCTTAGGGAGACGGTGGACAACCTGCTCAGGATGTATCGTGTGGTGGCGTCATGAACCAACAGACAAGAGACTTCGGAGGTCTTTCGCCTGTAAAGATAATTTCGCAAAATCGCCAAACGCTGGCCATGCGAGTCACGCCTGCGGGCATTGAGGTGCTCATCCCGGCTGACCTAGACGCCGACAGCCCACGCGTGCAAGCCTTCGTCAAGGCCGGCTTGCAAAAACTCAAGCCCCCTCGCCCCGTTGCCCCATCCCACCGATTAAGGCCGGAAGACCTGAAAGCACTTGTGGCAGCGTGGTCAGAGAGGATAGGAGTAAAGATTAAGCGGGTGCAGGTCCGGGCCATGCGGAACAAATGGGCATCCTGCTCCACGAATGGCACATTGACCTTGAGTACGGACTTGAAAGAGCTCCCCATAGACCTGGTGGATTACGTCATCTGCCATGAGCTGGTTCACCTGAGAGTCCCGGACCACGGTAAGGGATTCCGGGCGCTGATGAGCTGTTATATGTCCGACTGGGAGGAGCGTGAGCATCGTCTGGCGCGATGGATAGCATCTGCGGCCAAAAGACTAACGGGAACCAAGACCACTATATCCACTAAAGCAGAGATGGTTTGAGCACTTAGCTGGACTTTATCCATTTCGCGTTTTTGGGCCAGATTTCACCAATTTTAGCCGATTTCGAGCCTTTTCAGCGGTGTCAATCTCCCACATATAGGGCGTAACAAAATTCAAGCCCAATATATGGGGGGCGGATGCGAATGGACAAAGTCCAGCTTAGGATCTGTCCAAAAACAACTTCGTACCTTAACAAACGTCACTACGGGGACCGATCATATAGTTCCACTGTGGGCATATAGGACGTCGAGTCAGGTTGAGAGCAGCCATTTCCTTGTCTGAGACTTTGAGGCGGGTTTGATAGGTACGGTCTACTAACTCTGCTTTGACTTTCAAGCCGGTTGTGGTAGTCGTACCACAGATGTGGCCCAGCATGGTCTCATAGGTGCGCAATGGCTTGCCGGCCCAATTGAGGCTGATGTGGTTGAACAACCTGTGTTCGGTGGGGTTCCATTTGGAAGTCCATGAAACCAGAAAAAGGGCCGTTTGACGGCCAATAAGTAGCTTCCGCCTTGGTAGGCCTCGGTGACGTAGTTGTTCCAAAATCCTGTCCTGGCAGCCTATTTTAGGACAAAGTGGCCGATATTCAATGCTCTTTCCTCTGGATTTTGCTCATTTTAGCAGGGAACAGCGGAAATTACTTTTTACAGTGAATTCTGGTTTCATGAAGTCCCTGTGGGGAAGTGGCGTACCATGATCCCAATCCCTAGCCGGTCTGCCAAGTGAACCTGGAGTTGTCGTTTCCAGAGTCGAGGGCGATATCCATTGCTTCCTCCGCCGTCGCATAGGATCAGCAACTTGTCTTCACGTGGGAAGGTGGGGCGGTCGCCGTCTTCGTACCATAGGCCGATGGCATCCACTGCGAATTCACCGGTTTCGGCAGACGTTCCAACATATACGGCTCCGAAGTTGTGAAGCGGATCATAGATGCCGTAAGGTATCGCTATCCCCACTGCGTCGCTTCGGAAATCGTAGGCATTGACAATTTCCGGCTCGCGACACCACACACGCCCAGAGTTCTTGAAATTGCCAATCAGCTCCCGTTTCTTGGCATCCACGCAGATGACAGGGTAACCAGCTTTCCAGAACAGGCGCTTCACACGAGCGATGTAGCGGAACTGCAAGTCCCGATCAGGATGAGGGTCGCCGGTGGATCGCTTGCAGTTTGCCTGCAGCGAGTAATCCAAATCACACAGCAGGCGTCCGACGGTCATCGGGCAGACCTGGTACTCTAGCGCCTGTAGTCTCTGGGTCAGATAACGGAGGCTATGAGACACCCATATCTTGGTGCCCATAGGGTCGCCTCCGATACTATCTTCCACCATCGTTTCCAGCGTAGTGACAATGTGTAGTCTTGCATAAAGTCGTACCCCCTGCCGTCATTGCATAAAGTCATACCCC
>JAOZOT010000098.1:0-1961 GCA_029933115.1 Anaerolineae bacterium
CTATTCTGAACGGCTAAAGCCGTCACTACGAGCAAAAACGCCAGTGTCCAGTATTGTCAATAGTTATTCTCGGCATCTTACGTCTCCCTTCACTCGGGCAGGGGTATTTCGATCCATGCATCTTCAACCCCGTAGACCAAGACGAGTTTCTTCTCATTTTCCGGTACTTGTGCGCAAATGGCCCCCTCTATCGAGTCATTTGGGTTCACCACGCCGTATAGTTCATTTGGTACCCACCCACAGCTATTCGTATTGTAGATTCCGCCCTCTCCTATCACCTTGAAATCTGAAGCTGCGATCCCTATCGGCTTGCCTTCTGCCTCAGTTACGTAAGTGATCTTGACTGTCATTAGCAACATGCGCTTTCCTGCTTCTGGGGGATCGTTGGATTTGTCGTAAGAGTATATTCGCGGCCAAGCGTCCTTATTGATGTCAATGAACTCGACCTGAAGCTCTTCTGTACTGAAGTGTCTGAGCCAGGGCTCAAAGCTCGTCAGAGCCAATCTACAAACTGATGCAATGCAAACAAGCAAGATGGCCGAGCCAACAATCAGGAAAAATGTGATTTTCTGTCGGCGCACCGTACTTTCTCCTCCACCTGTTTCAGTAAAGGACTGCACGGGAGCGTTGAAGTTATTATTTTGTAGTTAAAGCAACTTTTTGTATCTTCTTGCTCATTATAAAGCCATTGTCGAAATTTGGCAAAGTCAGAAACCCTCCACTTTCGTCAAATCAACGATTCCTTCGGTCAGTCTGGCGATGCGCTGTAGGAGTGCCAGGCGGTTCTCCCGCAGGGCTTTGTCCTCGGTCATGACCAGCACCTCGTCGAAGAAGGTGTTGATGGGCTCGATCAGGGGCCGGAAAGCAGTGAACAGTTCATCAACGGTGCTTTCAGGTCCGACTTGTTCCCGACAGGTCAGGTAGGCCCGGTAGAGGCGCTCGGTGGCCGGTTCGGCGAAGAGGGCAGGGTCGAGGGGGTAGGTCTGGTCGAGGTGGCGCACGATGCGCACGCAGCGGGCGTAGGCGTTGAGGAAGTCCATCCAATCATCGCGTTCGAGCCAGGGGGCGAAGGCTCTCACCGTTTCTGCAGCCAGGTAAGGGTTGTGACCACGCTCGGCCAGGACGGCGGCCACCGCGTCGTAGCGATAACCTTGCTCCCGCAACACACCTTCCAGCCGACCGACGATGAAATCCAGCACCTGCTCCAGAGTGCCCTCGGGCACCTCCACCGGCAACAGTTCGGCGGCTGCCTTTAACCCCGCTCGCAGGTCGAAGGACAGTTCGGCAGCTATGAGGTTGTTGACCACTCCCAGGGCGTCTCGGCGCAGGTGGTAGGGGTCGGCCGAGCCGGTGGGGGCCAGGCCCACGGCGAAGAGGCCCACCAGACTGTCCAGCCGGTTGGCCAGTCCGACTGTGAGTCCAGGCCGCGTTTCGGGCAGGATGTCGCCGGCGAAGCGAGGCAAATAGTGCTCGAAGATGGCTCGCGCCACACCGTCGGATTCACCCGACAGCCGGGCGTACTCTTGCCCCATCACCCCTTGCAAGCTGGTGAACTCTACCACCATCTGCGTGGCCAGGTCGGCTTTGCACAACCGGGCAGCCCGAGTAGCCGTGGCCGTCTCGGCTTCCGATAGCCCCAGCATTTGACCCAGACGGGGCACCAGTTTCTCCAGCCGTTGGGTCTTATCCAGCATAGAGCCCAGCTTCTCCTGGAAGGTCAGGGTGTCCAGCCGGGGCAGGAAATCCTCCAGTTTCTTGCCGGTGTCAGCCTTGTAGAAGAAATCGGCGTCGGCGTAGCGAGCGCGGAGCACCTCTTCGTAGCCCCGACGCACGATGTCCAGGTGCCGGTCATCCCCGTTGCGCACAGCGACGAAGTAGGGCAACAAGTCAACGGGTGAGGGGTCAATGAGTGATGGGTCAATGGGTGATGAGTCAGGAGGTTGTGGCCCTCGTTGCCTCGT
>JAOZOT010000098.1:2061-10117 GCA_029933115.1 Anaerolineae bacterium
GGGCAAAGCCAGGTACTCCTCCTCGAAAGCGCCGCGCACGGCGGTAGGCTGCTCCACCAGATTGGTCACCTCCTCGAGGAGTGCCGGATCGGCGGGGATTCGTCCACCCACTTCGGCCGCCAGTCGGTTTATCTGCTGCTCGATGCTGGCCCGGCGCTCACCCGCATCCACGACGATGGAATTGGCAGCCATCACCTCAAAATAGTGAGCCGCATTTTTGATGACCAACTCAGGCGAACCCAGCGGCCGCAATCCGCGCGAGGTGCACCCGCTCTGAACACCGGCGTACTCGAAAGGGATCACCTGCTCACCCAAGAGGGCCACCAGCCAGCGGATGGGGCGAGAGAAAGCCACCCCTGACTCGTTCCAGCGCATGGTCATATTAAAGCGCAAGGAGGCGATTAGCCAGGGCAGCAGCTTGGCCAAGACCTCGGGTGCGGGCTTGCCCTCCTCGACTTTGGTCGCCACCACGTACTGCCCCCCGTCAATTTCCCGCACTTCCAGGTCGTCAACGCCGATGCCCTGTCCTCTGGCAAAGCCCTGAGCCGCTTTGGTCGGTTTGCCCTGGGCATCGTAGGCCACTTTGGCCGGCGGGCCCTTGACCAGCTTTTCCCGGTCCTGTTGCTTGGGAGCCAGATCCTCAACGTAAACCACCAGCCGCCGTGGGGTGCCCGTCACTTGTATTTCACCGTGCTCCAGTCGCGCTTCAGCCAGCAGCTTTGGCATCCGCTCTCTGAGTTGCTCGATGGCCGAGGTCAAATCTCCGGCGGGTAGTTCCTCCGTCCCGATTTCCAACAAGAGCGGCAACGAGTCAATGAGTTCTGAGTCAATGGGGTGGGTCGTGCTTTGTTGACCTGTTGACCCATTGACCCATTGCCTCGCCGCATCTTTCACTACCCATGCGCGCTTCAGGCCGGGGAAGCCCATCTCCTCTCGCTGTTTCACATAGGCTTGAGCCACCTGTCGCGCCAGGTCACGCATCCGGGCGAAGTAGTGCGCCCGCTCGGTGACCCCAATCGCCCCTCGCGTGTCCAGCACGTTGAAGGTATGAGAGCAGCGAAGGACATAGTCGTGGGCCGGAATGACCAGGCCCCGGGCCAAGGCGTTGCGGGCCTCATCCTCGTACATGCGGAAGAGCTGGGTCAGGGCCTCCACGTCAGCTTGCTCGAAGGCGTAAGTGCAATGCTCGATCTCCTGGGCCAGCAGGATGTCGCCGTAGCTGAGTCCCGCGCCCCAGTCAATCTCCCACACGCTGCGCACACCCTGCAGGAACATGACGATGCGCTCCAGGCCATAGGTTAGCTCCACAGAGACCGGGTCGAGGGGGAAACCGCCGGCCTGCTGAAAATAGGTGTACTGGCTGATCTCCAACCCATCCAACCAAACCTCCCAGCCCAGGCCCCAGGCTCCCAAGGCCGGGCTCTCCCAGTTGTCCTCGACGAAGCGGATGTCATGTTCGCGGGGGTTGATGCCCAGAGCCTCCAGGCTCTTGAGGTAGAGCTCCTGGGGGTTGCCGGGGTCAGGCTTCAGGATGACCTGGTATTGGATGTGCATTTGCATCCGATTGGGGTTTTCGCCGTAGCGGCCATCGTCGGGGCGGTACGACGGCTCCACGTAACCCACGTTCCAAGGCTCCGGTCCCAGCACACGCAGCACTGTGGCGGGGTTCATAGTGCCGGCTCCCACCTTCTCGCTGTACGGTTGCCAGATGATGCATCCCTGGTCGGCCCAAAAATGTTCCAGGCGCATGATGACTTGTTGGAAGGTCAGTGATTTTTCGCCCATTTCACAACATCCTAATCAACTTCTTTTTTGACTCTCCTGTCGCTCGACTGACAGCCGTTAGGATATCGCTCAGGGTGCCTTTGGCCATCGTTCGATGAGCTGGCACGGTAATGTGGTGCTCTCCCTCGGGAGTGATCAGGCGCAGCCGAATATGGCTCCCACGCTGGCGGACGACTTCATACCCCAATTGCTCGAGGAGCTTCACCACCTCGTGTCCGCTAACTTGAGGCAGCTTGGGTGGCACGGGGCACCTCCATCGTGGGTAGCGGAAGCACGAACTCGAAGAGGACAAGGAGATGCACACGTTCTCCTCGCCTCAGGACCTCTTCAAAGTGCAACTCGGCAGCTTCGCGAATGTTGTTCATTAGTGCGTCGAGAGTAGCCCCCTGAGTGAAAACGTCAGCGCCAATGCCCCGAGCGCACCAGTACTCGCCATCGAAATAGGCCTCAAATTTGGCCAACATTTTATCTCTCCATCTCACCATTAAATTGTGGGGCGCGCAGGCAGGTCAGCCACCGTCGTCTTTCCTCCTCCAAGCCTTACCATTCCATGTAGTCTCAGTAGACCGCAACTCTTGCTCGTAGTGGGCGCTTCAGCGCCTCAAAGACGCACTGAAGTGCGCACTACAAACCTCAATTGCGCTCTACTGAGTCTCGTTCCACAGTGTGTGACTGGCGATCGGCAATGGCTCCTCGCTTCCAGGCCCCGGCAAATTCGGCAAAGGTCATGCCATACTCAACTGCCCCAACTCCATCCGACACCGAATCAAAAAGTCCTCCGCCGCAGCCCGGGTTTCGGGCGATACCCGGTCGGGAAGTGAGCTGCGCTCATAAGCCGTCTCCAATCGGGGACGGAGGCTCTCGATCTCGCGCAGATAGGGCGTGTCGTCCACCAGGAGAGCGTCCTCGCCCCCCACCTTGCGGGCCACCAACTCGTCAACTCCCCTCAGGTGGAAGTACTCGTTCAAGCGGTTGATGTTTGCCTCCAGGCGGCCTGTCTCCAGCACCATGATGCCGGTCATGGCCACGCGGTATTGATAGAGCAGGCCCTTCACCCGTTTGGTGCCCACATTGCGATATATTTTCTCCTGGCCGGTGAAAAAACCTCGATAGTGGTAGTAGAGTCGCCGGATGATGCACTTTTGAGCTATCTCTTTCAACTCGTCGTGCCAGGCGGAGGTGACCAGCACCAACGGCGAGAATATCTGCTCCAGCACATAGCCATTGCCCTTCAGAGCCAGGTGTAGGGCTTTGCCAATGTCATGAGAGACAAAGTCGGCAAAAAGGCCGGGCGGCTTTCGCTCGGCCCTGACGGTGACACCGGACATACGATCCCAGCTTCCACCTTTGAGAGTGGCCACAATCACATCTCGCAGTGGGAGAACGTGTGAGGCACGAATGTCGTAGTCGCTGTCATCGCTCGGAAAGCCGTACAAATCAGCCCCGCTGAGGGTGGCAAAGATGCAGGGGTAAGAAATCACCGCCTGGGTGAATTCCAACAACTGTGTTTTGTCGTCGCGCCAGTCCCTGGGCTGCAACTGCATTGGTTCTCCCGATCACTTTCAGTTCAGCACTTACTGTTACAAAGTGGTTTCCAACTTCTGCATCCACTCATTGATCTCCTTGAGACGGTAGTCCCATTCCATCGCATCTTCCTACTCACTCATCTCTCGTTGCAATCTTTGCAGGAACTCCACCGATTTCAGGTTGCGCTCCAGAATGTATGTGATGTAGCGCCGCATTGTCTCTTCCAGTTCGGCGTGCAACGAACGGCCAATACGCAGTCGCCGACACAGCTCATAACGATTGGTCTGCATGAAGCGCAGGACCTTGAGAGCCGGCATGGAAATCTCTCTAGCGTCCCTCTGCCCTTCACCGCAGCGAGGGCAAAGGAGGCCCCCGCTGGCCGGGCTGAAAAAGGGAGTAGCCCCAGGCTCGATTTCTGCTCGGCAGGCCAGGCAGTGAAACAATTGGGGCCGATAGCCGACCAGGGCCAGAAGTCGCAGTTCGTAGAAGCGGGCCGTCAAATCGAGGTCAACGTCCTCACAGAGCCAGCCCAACATGGCCAGGAGCAGGTTGAAGAGAAGGCGGTTCTCCACACCTTCTCCCACGAAGCGGTCCAGCAGTTCGGCGGCGTAATAGGCCCACCCGGTGCGTAGCAGATCCTCGCGCAGGGGGCGAAAGGAGTGAATAGTCTCGGCTTGGGTCACGATGTCCAGGTTGCGTCCTTTGGCCACGAGCAAGCGGCTGTGGGTGAAGAGCTCCAAGTGGCCGCTTTTGCGGCTGGCGGGCTTGCGCACCCCTTTGGCGATGACCCGCAGCTTGCCCCATTCGGGGGTGTAGAGCGTCAGCAGGCGGTCGGCTTCGCCAAAGTCGCTCCGCTTCAGGACAATGGCTTCGGTTCGATAAAGGCGCTCCCTGCCCACACTGTCCCCCCTACCCTCCCCGCACCGTATTGTATTTGTATGGTCGTTCCCAATTCATGGCCATCTTACGCCGGTAGATGGCCTCGGCGTCAAGGCCCAGAGCCGAGAGAAGATGCAGGATACGGATGATGGCGTCAATCAATTCTTCGCCTACGGCTTCCAAGGGCTGTCCCTTCTTGTAGCAGTCGGTCGCTTCAGAGACCTCGGTGTGGATCAGGGCCAGCATCTCCCAGATGCGCTCTGGGTCCGCCGAAAAGCCCTTGGCGTCGCACAGGGCTCTGACCTCAGCCATCTTGACATTCAATCCCTCTGGCTCCATTTTGCTCCTCTTGCCCCACCGCGATTAAATGCAGAGCTACTCCCCATAACTTCAAAGTGATTTTATTATTATACCACCGCGCTATTGAGGATGCAAATAGCAGGGCCTGGTTACTTGCGGGTATAGCCCAGAAGCGTCGGTAGCTTTGGACTGGATGACCCTTGTAGGTCATCCTGAGTTGCCCTCCCGTTTTATGTCCACTCCCTGACTCTTTTGGGAGCAGAGCTGGGGCAGGAACCACCGACTGCCTTTCGTCCTGTCAGCGCCGACCAGCTCCAAACCTTTGACATCCTGGTGGCTTCAGCCCAGTATGAGATATCGCCAACCGAAATGCCAACTGCCCCATCCGCTGCTGCAAACAAAAAGCCCTCTCCTATAGAGGGCTTCTCTGGTACGAGAAGGTGCCGATCAGATCACTCGGCATGGGATTCACTCCTCTTCCTCGCACTCGCGTTTTATGTACAGTAGTTTTGCAGATTTTACAATCGCATAGCCGGCTGAAGGGCCTGGCGGATCTCATTGCGCGTTGCACCAGCCTCAATCTGGTCGAAGATCCAGTCCAATAGCCCTTCCCAATGGGACTGGCGTATCTGCTGCCGGGCTTGACCGAGCGTCAGGCGTTCTTCCCAGATACGATAATGAGCGGCGCGCACCTCGTCCAGGAACCGGTAGAGGCACAAGCCCAGCGCCCAGAAACGGAGGATGCCACGCGCCGAGCGCATCTGATAATGGTCGCTGCCCATCAACTCCTTGAAGTCGGCAAACAAGACTTCGATGTCCCAACGCCGAGCAGCGTGGCCGACGACTTGTTCCAAGGTGTCATCCGGCCGGCTGGTAGCCCAATAGCGTGTGTGCTCCAAGTCATCGTCGGGGTCGAGCTTCACGATGAGCACCTGGCAGGGGCCCAGTCCGCGCACCCACGTCTTGACCAGATGGGCATACACCACCTTGTCGCCTTCCTCCGTCGGCCAGAGGACTTCGCAGAAGTCCTCTGGCGTCAGGTCGGCGGCGTACTCGCGCACCTTCACCCACCGCCGTGTGCCATCGGGATCAATCAGCCGCATCACCCGGTTAGACTTCAACCCCCCGGTGACATTCCAACCCCGTCGTTGGGCTGCCCGCCAGATGCGCTTGGCCATGTACCGGCAATCAATCAGCACGTGAGTGTGGGTGCCCGGTGGCAGCTCGAAGGTGGCCACACGGGACGACCTCGCCGACGCGAACGGCGAGCGCGCTGCTCGGCATGGGCCTCTGCCACCAACGGAGCAACCTGCTCGTAGAAGTGAGCCTGACGCACAGCCGTCAGTTCATCTACCGACCACGGAGCCACCCGCAGAAAGTAGCACAAGCCGAAGATGGTCACACCGACCGCCATGTGGCGCAGCAAAGCCGACGGCGTGCGTCGTTCGTCACAATGCACCAGTCCCAGCAGTACGGTCACAAAGTACTTCCACTGGGGCAGACTGAAGACATCGCTGAACAAACGCAAGTACTGCGCCAGACGCGCATCTGTGTACTTATCTGCGCCGGGCCCTCATTATTAGTCTCCTGCCAGTAGAAGCGCTTCTCTAAATCGATATCTTGTTGGGCAATGTAACTAGCAAGCCACTGAATATACTCATCCGTGACATCAAACCCGAGGTCACTTCTAATGCTCGCCACGACCGCAACCCGCAACAAACGGTACTCTGGAAGTTTGTATCCAACTACGATCCATTTCGTTGTTGACCTTTTTATCGCTGTCCAATAATAACCATCTTCTGAGGGTGTATACCAAGATGGATAATCTTCTGCCTCATGTGTGAAAGGGTTTCTCCTGAACTCGTACAGGTATCGCGCTATCTGCTCCAGTTGCTCGCTCAAAGACTTGCTCTGCCAGATATTTAGGATATACGCAGATTGAGCACTAATAACTGCTTTGACATCGCTGACCTCCGCATCGCGCCAAACGAGCCAGTTGCTAGTCAGATATCTCGCGGCTGGATCGCAGAGTTCTTGAAAGAAGCGACGAAAGACCTTAGTTGCGCTATAGTGTTCCTGCCAGAGCTTGTACAGCTTTATGACTTCTTGCCTCGCATCCTGCAAGGAGGGCGATGATCGCAGAGAGTCTATAACAGTCCTCTGTAAGTCACAATCTCCATCTTCGGATTCCAACCACTGATCAAATTGGAGGTACTTTTCACCTGACCAAGCATCAACACAGGTGCAAAGCAAATACAGCCGAAGCGATTGCAATTGAACTCGCTCGGTATGATGAACCTCAGTTCTTACCCCAGTCGCATCAAGGTATCTTAACAGGCCAAGGCGTCTAATAACGCGCCAAAAGGCATCACGCCGAGCGCTATTCCTCAATGCGTTTTGGAACATCCCAGGTGCTAGATTATCTTCACCTATTATCTCCTCGAAGAGAGAAGACGGAATGCTCCCACCATCTACTTGCACCACTACTGCCCCCCAAGTTTCCAAGCAAAGTGATCCCCAATAGTCAAGTACGTACTACTCACACATTCACAGCTCAATCTGTGCCCCTCAAACCCTACAACAATTTCCACTTGTCGTTCTGCACTTGCTTTGCCATCTCCTTACGTTTCTCTAGAGCATGAAACTCCTTCCAGTTCATAAGAGTGACTCCATCGGCATCGTATATGACAGCCTGGTCCTCACTACCCCACTTGCGCTTATCAGGTGAGTTGACCCAGACTTGGATACGGAACACGATTCTCTCTGAGGGATGTAGCATCGCTCCGAACACAAAACGATGGCAGCTATACCAGTCGCTGCTTCTGGACCATAAAATCTTGTCCCTTCCCTCAACTATCTGATAGCGATCCCTACCACAGTTAAGGTCATCAAACAATAAAGTACCTTCCTGCTCTTGAAAGGCTGGCACAATTCTTACTCGACCAGCTTCATCACGCACGATATTGAACGTATCAGGCTCCATAACCCAGACCTCTGCCATTGTTCCTGTCCTCCCTACTGGCTCGGCTTTGCCGGTCACCGGATTGTAGCGCAGTACAGGCTCACTATTTGCCATTGCTCCCGCCCTTACCTTTTGCTTGACTCTTACAGGCTTAATCTCTTTCGGTACTGGAACGGTAAAGAACTTGCCAACATCATGACCGAAATACTCCATACGAGCGTAAAATGACCACGCAGGAACATAGCCACGAAGTTGATAGTGTACTCTACGTTCGATGCGACGGTCAGTGAACAGGATTGTTGGAGAGAGATTGAGATGTTTCATGCCATAAGCCTTTTAATCGTCAGATTCACTATGTACCTACAGTATATACCAATTCGCTTTCGAATGCAAGCTTGGAGCGACTTGTGTGACGTCGCCATGCACGGATTGAGCTTCTGTGGTATACTATCGTGTAAACGCAAGCCCCCTCCGCCGCATCTCCCGCGACAAAGGGGGCTCTACACTTTTCAACTCATCCCTATTTACCCCATTACCTCATTGACCTGTTGCCTCATTGACTTGTTGCCTCATCGCCTCACTCACTTGCCCTCACCGTAAACT
>JAOZOT010000560.1 GCA_029933115.1 Anaerolineae bacterium
GGAGGTCAGCGCAATGAAGAGGACTCTATCTGTGATCAAAAGCCTCAGTCTGCTGGTCATTGTCCTGCTGCTGATCGTCCCTTCTGCCGGTGGGCAGGAGCCCGGCCAAAACTTCACGATATTACTCAAATCTCGCCAGTTCATTCCTGAGCCCGGGATGGACAAGGCAGCGATGACGCAACTGAGTGCCTCGCCCACAGGCAGAAGCCACGTACTGATCCAATTCGACCGTATTCCCACTGCCGAGGAGCGAGAGACTCTAGAGCAGGCAGGAGTGAAACTGCTAGCCTATATCCCTCACAACGCTTGGTTTGCCTCCGTGCCGGCGACCCTCAGCCTGAGCGATAAAGCTCTGACCAATGCCCGCTGGTTAGGCCCTATTCTGCCTCAGGACAAGGTACCTGCGGGTCTATGGAGGGGCAAGGTGGGCCCATGGGCGGTCAACCCCAACGGCTCTGTGGACCTGGACGTCCTTTTCTTTGCCGATGTGCCTCCTGCTGAAGCCCGTCGGATCATCATTGCCCATGGCGGCTATATCGAAGAAGAGCTGTCCGAGTTCCATCGCCTCAGAGTCCGGGTTCCCAGGCAGGCCATAACCGCGCTGGCCGGCGAGGATGGGGTGCAGTGGATCGAGGAGGCCCCTCCACCAAAAGTCACGGGGAACGATGGCTCGCGGGCCAGAACCAAGGCCAACAACGTGCAAGTCGCGCCCTACAACCTCAGCGGCTGTGGGGTAGATTTGGGAGTGTGGGATAAAGGCACGGTGTACAATCACATTGACGTCTCCGGTCGCGTGACCGTAGTAGATAGTTATGCCGAATTCGCTGAACACGCTATCCGTGTGGCCGGCACTATGGCCGGCAGTGGAGCTAACAGTGCCGCTCAGGGCGGTTCGCCCTGCCAATGGAAAGGCATGGCCCCGTGCGCTGACATCATCTCCTACTACTATGACCATAACCTCAGCGATCACAATGGGGCCATCAATACCTACGGCATCGAGCTCTCCCATAATTCGTGGGGTTACCGGATTAATGACACGAACTGCGACAAGTACGGCTACTATGGCTGGGACGCCGATGGCTATGATCGGATCGTGACCGGCATTTATGGCAAACGCATACTTGTGGTCTTTGCCGCCGGCAACGAGCGGTTTTTCGATCACTGCGCCCGCTACAAGCCTTATGGCAACATCTGGCCACCCGCTACAGCCAAGAACATCATTGCCGTGGGAGCTACCAATTCTGACAACGATTCCATGACCGATTTCAGCAGTTGGGGACCGGTGGACGATGGACGCATCAAGCCTGATGTGGTAGCCCCGGGGTGCGAGTCAGGTCCTGCAGGTATAAAATCAACTGTGTTCAGCAACAGCTATGCGAATGACTGTGGCACTTCTTATGCCGCACCGGCCGTCTCCGGTATCAGCGCCCTACTAATCGAGCAGTATCGCCGCATCTACAGTGGAGCCGACCCTTGGCCCTCCACCATCAAGGCCCTTCTCATCCACACGGCGGTAGACTTGGGCAATCCCGGCCCTGACTACGCTTTCGGCTATGGTCGCGTTGATGCCCAGGCGGCGGCCGATGTACTCAGAGCTAGAGACCTGCGCCAGGATTCTGTATCCAATGGAGCCACCAACACCTATACTATTACCGTCCCCGCCGGGTCGCCTTCAGTCAAGGTCACTCTGGTCTGGGATGACCCAGCGGGCACAGTCAACGCCAACCCTGCTCTGGTGAACAACCTGGATCTGACCTTGCTTGAGCCCGACGGTGTCACCACCCATTTCCCCTGGGTGCTGAACCCCGCTCGACCCTATAGATACGCAACCAAGGGCATTGACGCTATCAACAACGTTGAGCAAGTCTATGTGACCAATCCTGTCCCAGGCACTTGGACAGTTAGAGTGGTGGGCACTAATATCCCCCAGGGGCCGCAGCAGTACTCACTGGTGACAGAGGGGTTCGTCAATGCACCCGTGATTGACTGGATATCCTCCTGCGGGGAACCAGGCCATGGGGTGACTATCCGGGGTTCAGCCTTTGGCAAAACCCAGGGTGACAGCGCAGTCTGGTTTACTCCGGGCGTGACAGCCACAGTTACCTCTTGGAATGCCACACAGATTACCTGCATCGTCCCGGCCGGGGCGAGCGCAGGCGACGTCACAGTTACAACCGACGAGGGGACAAGCAACGGGGCCTATTTCTCAAATCAGCCTTGCTGCCGGTCTTGTTATAATAATAAGCAATATCTTCCCATTATCTTGAAGAACCCAAGCCCTTGCACCTCTTGTGACAGTCATTGCGAGTAGGGATCTCGAGCGCCATGGAGGGGCGATAAAACAACCTCCATCTGCAAATGCACAAGCCACCACCCAAAGTAGGTGGTGGCTTTTCCTTCTCATGGGGATTTGTCAGGCGGCTTTGACGATACGCGCTTTTTAGACACGCTTTGACGTGCTCAGGGAGTTGCCGGAGTGTAGATGCGCCGCTTGGGCCCAAAGCTGATCGCCAAGCGGTAGTTTTGCTCCACCCACTCGACGTAGGCCGGCAAACGCTTGGTGAACCTCCCCTCGCTCCAGATCACGATGGCTTGGGGACGATAATCCTC
>JAOZOT010000561.1 GCA_029933115.1 Anaerolineae bacterium
GCTGGTCTACGATGAGGAGATTAAGGTTTATGAGAACGAGGATTACCTGCCCCGGGCTTTTGTCGTTCCGCGAGCCAAGGTGATAACCGACCCGGAGCAGCGGGCCGAGGAGTTGAAACACTTTGATCCACTGGGGTACGTCATCCTTGAGGAGGAAACAGAAGGGGTGGGGGATGAGGGACAGGGGACAGAGGTTATCTCTCATCCTGTCATCACCAGCTACACCATCAACGAGGTTTTCATTGACGTGGAGATGGCCGGGGAGGGTTGGCTTGTGCTGGCCGACAGCTACTTCCCTGGCTGGAAGGCTTATGTGCGACCCCTGGGGGCCGGTGAGAGGGAGGAGACACAGGTTCCGATTTATCGCGCCGACGGCAATTTCCGGGCAGTGCACCTGCCAGGCGGAGCGCACACCGTCCGCTTCAAGTATGCCCCCCGTTCCGTCCAGTTGGGTCTTTTCGTCAGCTTTATCGCCGGGGTGGTCACCTGTCTGCTGGCGGCCAATTGGCTGTGGGGCCGCTTCTACCGCGAAAGCGACGAGGACTCTGTGATTAAGCGGGTGGCCAAGAACAGCCTGACGCCCATGAGCCTCTCCCTGCTGAACAAGGGCATTGATTTCGCCTTTGCCATGCTGCGGTTGCGCATATTGGCCCCTATGGGCGAGGGGCGCTACGCTTTCGCCATCAGTTTCATCGGCTACTTTGAGATCCTAACCATCTTCGGCTTGGGCACGCTGTTGACACGCGAGGTGGCCAAGGACCGTGACCAGGCTAACCGCTATTTGAATAACACTGTGGTCTTGCGGGTCATGCTTTGGCTGGCCGCGCTGCCCCTCATCGGCCTGGGCATTTTGTTGTACACCCGCTTTGGGGGGCTGACCGGCGATACGGCTACGGCTATTGTCCTTTTCGCGCTCGGTCTCTTCTTCGGCAACGTGGCCGATGCTCTCAGCGCCGTCTTCAACGCCTACGAGAAGATGGAGTACCCGGCCATCATCTCTACTGTGACCACGGTGCTCAAGGTCAGTCTGGGGGCGGGGGTGTTGCTCCTGGGTTGGGGGTTCGTGGGGCTGGCCGGCGTGTCAGTGGTCGGCAATCTGTTCACCGTGGCAGTGCTCTTTACGCTGGTGATGCGTCATTGCTTCCGCCCACGCCTGGGGACAGATATTGACTTTGGTTTCCAGCGCCAAATGCTGGACATCTCTTTCCCTTTGATGATCAACCATCTGCTGGCCACCATCTTCTTCCGCATTGACATTCTGCTGCTCAAGCCGCTGAAAGGAGACACCGTCGTTGGCTATTATGGAGCGGCTCTCAAATACATTGATGGCCTGAACGTCATCCCCTCGTTCTTCACCATCGCCATCTTCCCCCTGATGTCCCGCTACGCGGCCTCGGCCCGCGAGTCTTTGCTGCGGGCCTACATTCTGTCTCTGCGCTTGTTGCTGATGCTGGCGCTGCCGGTGGCGGTAGGCACCCCTTTCATCGCCCGCGAGTTGATCTTGATTCTGGGTGGTGGGGAGTATCTGCCTCATTCCATGATTGCCTTGCAATTGCTCATCGGCTTTTTCCCCTTCAGTTGCATCAATCAGGTCACCCAATATGTGCTCATTGCCCTCGACCAGCAGCGCTTCTTGACCAAAGCTTTTATGATCGGCGTGGCCTTTAACCTGATCGCTAATCTGATTTTCATCCCCATGTACAGCTATCAGGCCGCGGCCGTCATCGCCATCCTCTCCGAGATTGTCCTCTTGATTCCCTTCTACTACGGTGTGCGCCGCCATCTGGCCCCCATCCCCTGGCTGAGCATCGTCTGGCGGCCGGTTCTGGCCTCGGCCCTGATGGGGGCGGTGATGTGGCTACTTGGGGACTTGAACGTGTTGTTGCTCATCCCTTCGGCGGCCGTGGTCTACTTCGTGGCTCTGGTCGCTGTGGGGGCTTTTGGTGGGGAAGAGATGGAGGCGCTCAAGCGGCTCTTGCCCTTGGGCCGTTGGACGGAACCACAGTAGGCGACTGTAACCCCGGAATTATTTGGGAACTGGCCGGAGTGTTTGCTGATTGAAAACTGGAGGCGGATATGCTATAATAGCAAATGTGGAGTGGTTTACCACGATATCCGCCACGAGGGTATGAGATTTGGCTGACCCGCGACGCGCAAAAATTCTACCAGGACGCCGATGACCCGTTGGTCAGAAAGCTGACCCGCTGTTTTGACCAACTGCGGCGCAATTCTTGTGAACATCCCAATATCAAGCGGTTGAAAGGCCGACCGGCTGGGTATTGGCGTTATCGGGTGGGCAATTGGCGCGTGGTATATCGTGTGGACGAGGACGAACACGTCATCACCGTCGTCCTCATCGCCCACCGCAGCAAAGCATACGGGTAAGTGCTATGGGCAAAATCTTCTCGAGTTGATGCCTGTCATTGGCGAGATCGTTGCTCAATACGAGGTGGCAGCAAGGACCTGAGATGACGGCGGATAACAGACGCTGGTGAACGGCCGATGAGTGGCCCTCGCAGGCCGTTGACGATGGTTTCGACTTCAGTAGTTTGAGCATGTGCTTGTCAATGTTCTGGATGGAGGCATCAATCATGGCTTTGGTGAACAGGT
>JAOZOT010000562.1 GCA_029933115.1 Anaerolineae bacterium
TTGGCTCGGGCGCCCACGGCGGCGATGCATCTCGAAGCCACCAGGTTGCCCAGACGTCCGCAGGTGGAGAGGTCCTTTTCGCCAAGCACCCCGTACAGGAACCCCGCCGCAAAGGCATCGCCTGCGCCGGTGGTATCAACCACCCGGGTGGCGACGGTTTCGACCAGGTGATCTTCTCCAGGGAGGCCGGAGGCGGCGGCCTTTACTACTCGACACCCCCTGGCCCCCAGGGTGACGACCACAACCTGACAGCCCCTATCGCACAGGCTGTGTACTCCACCCAGTTCCTCTGCCTCATCCTCGTTGACGAAAAGGAAAGCGGTTCTGCGCAGGATCGTCGAAAGGGCTTCGACCCCACGCCTGGCGTAGAGGCTGCCCGGAGCAAAGCTCACCCGAACCTGAGGGGGTATCTTCCCAATCAGCCATTTTTGCACGGCTAACTGCTCCTCGTCCGCAAAGGAGGTGAGGTGCAGGATGCGAGCTTGAGCGACGTAGGCCGGCTCGATGTCCTTTCTTTCAATCCGGCTGTTGGCCCCCGGTGAGACGTAGAGGGCCCGTCGCCCCTCTGTGTCCACAAAACCCATCGCTGAACCGGTGGGCATCCCGTCCACAATTCGTATGTGAGAGACGTCCACCCCGACTTGTTTCAAATCGTCGAGGATCGCTCTTCCGTCGCTGTCATCACCCACCGCGCCGAGCAGACCGGTTTTCGCCCCCAGCTTGGCCAGGCCGAAGATAGTGTTGGCGGCCGAGCCACCTGGCGAACGGGCGGTGTGTCGAACTTGAGTTTCTCCGTCGAGTAGCAACCGATCCACCCGATGGAGGTAGTCCATGTTCAGAGCACCAAAGCCAACGACCTCTAGCCTGCCAGCATCTTGCACTAGCCCAACTCCGCCGCCGCACTCCTGACCTCCCGACGCACCCTTGTATGCAGGGCCAACACGTCGTCGAGGTCTCTTCCATCACCCAGCCAGGTGGGATTGGTCTTGCCGGCCAGGGCGTTCTCGACTCCTGCTCTGCCTCCTTCTCGCCACGCTGCCAGGATGGGGCGCAATTCTCGCAAATCTGTGGAGGCGAGGGCAACGGCAGCGTGGGGGAGGGCGTATTGATTGGCGTTGAAAGCGATGGCCAGCCCTCCCGATTGGTGCACTGCCTGTAACATAGCAGCGTCGGTGATGCTGTCTCCTACGGCCACCACATCGGCCAGAGTCCCACCACTTCTCCTGGCAAAGTCCCGCGCTGCCTCTGCTTTGCGCTGCCCTCCCATGACTTTCACTTCCGCAAGAACCCTTCCCAGCCCGGTTTGAGGCAGGTCCGTCCAGAAGAAGCGGTCCAACCGCCTTTTAATCTCCTTGTCATCCCGGGGCGGGTGCAGCTTGAGGATGTCACGTTCGGCCTGGAGGAGGAGAGCCACGTCTCCATCTTTCAACTGCTGCCGGTACCGCGCCAATGGGAAAGAGGTGCACGCCACGTTGCTTGATTCCACGCCGAGCCTCTGGGCGGTTTGCAAGGCGTGCTGCTGGTATGAGGTGGAGATGATGTGAACCAACCAGCCCTCTCCCTGAAGATCGGCTATCAACTCCCTGGCTCCACTGAGCAGGGCGGCCTGGGCCGATACCCTCTTGACATCTTTGTCGGACAGGTCATGGAGGATCAGGAAAGGAACGATGAGGGCCAAGGTGGTCCCCGGCTCATAGTCTGGCCTGCCTTCCAGGGCCAAGAGGTCATCGTAGCGGCTGATGACCTCGAAGATCTGGTGTCCGCCGGGAATGAGGCCCATCACTTCATAGGCGTTATCCTGTGGCGATAGGGGGCCTTCCAAATCAAAACAGACGATGGCAGCGGGCATGTCACTTCTCCTGAGAGCATCTCAAAAGTTGGTTGACGGTCGCCGTCAGGTCATAGCCTCCCTTCAGGGGCTCACCCGAGGGGCCGATGACCTGGTGGCCTTGGATGCGGATCTCCCCCTCGGCGAGGGCGCGGAGGGTTCCCACCAGCAGGAGAGGTTCTCGCACGAATCCTTGTTGGCGGATCTGGTCAAAAGACATCCCCTCAACGAGGGGGAACTGGAAGAAGGTTACCGGTGTCCCTCGGTCACGATTTTCCACTCCGGGTCGAATTAATTGCATCGTGGCTCCTGTGCGGGTGGCTCCTTTGGCTATCAATTGCTCGATCACTTCCTGCCAGGTTCCCACCGGCCCGCCGGGCAGGGCCGGATGCAGGTTCAAAAGGGGCAACCGCTCACAGGTCTCATCGTCGAGCCACAGCATGTAGCCCACCAGGAGGTGCAAGTCGGCGTTGAGGCCGGCCAACTGCGAGTGGGCCTTTCTCCCCAGTTCCTCCCGCCAGTCTGCTGGCCGCTCTCTGCAAAGCTCACGAGAGGAGACGCAGATGGCAGGCAAGTGGCGCTCGTCGCACCAGGCCAGAAACTCGTCCGTCTCTCTGTCCTCTCCTCTGCACCGGTGGCAGAACACGCCAACGATTTCCGCTCCGGGGATTCGACCCTGATCAATCGCCTTCTGGATGCTCTGCACCAGTTTCAGAGCATCGGCGTCGCCACTACTCCAAATCACAATGCGCATCAACTTCTCCAAGTATTTATTCACCAC
>JAOZOT010000099.1:0-6062 GCA_029933115.1 Anaerolineae bacterium
GGCGATTTATCGCCAGGCGGGAGGCGGTGACTGCCCTTGTAGACAGTTGCTCACAAAACTAAAGTGTTACCCAGGGGCGGGTGCAAGACCTTCCCCTACCGGGGGTACGCACCTGCAAGGGATACCCTACAGGACAGCGCAAGGTCTGTCCTTAACCCAGGCCATTGGGAGCTAGGTTTTGCCTGCTATTAAGGAGACGAGGGAACAAGACATGAGTATTGAACCGGCCAATGCACACATATTGGTAGTAGAGGATAACGTCCACAACTATATGTTAATAGCACGTCTGCTGGCTTTCTTAGGCGTCAAGCACCAAGAATGGAAGCGTTCCGGTTGGCAGGTGCTAGAGTTCGCCGATAGTATGCCCCATGTAGACCTGATTCTGATGGACATCCACATACCCTACGAGGACGGCTACGAGGCTCTGGCCAAGTTGCGCGCTCACCCGCGCTTTGCTAATACCCTCATTGTGGCCGTCACCGCTGAAGCCACGGCCGATAATATGCGACGGGCTAAAGAAGCCGGCTTTGATGGTTTCATCGGCAAGCCCATTGACCCCGATCTCTTCCTCGAGCAGATCAATCTTATCCTGCAAGGCCAACCGGTCTGGGAACTGGGGGATTCTAAACCTCTCATAGGCTAGAAAGAAGTTATGGCAAATCCATCCACAGCCAGGCAAGATGAACATACTATTGTCACCACCGGCATGAGGGGTGGACTGGGTCGTACCTTGCTCACTGCCTTCCTGGTGCTGGCTATTGTGCCTATGAGCATTATCAGTTTCCTGGCCGTTAGCAGAGCCCGACAGAATATCCGACAGGAACTGACGGCTAAACTTAGCGCCGTGACCACGCTGAAAGAAGCCCAGATTCAGCAATGGATGAGCGAGAGGAGCCGTAGCCTGGCCGTGCTGTCCGGCAAGCCGGAGATTCAACAAGCAGTTACAACCCTGCTCACCCAGCATCCCTCCAGCCCCGCTTACGACACGGCTTACACCAACCTGCGCCGTAGCCTGTGTGCTGAACTGATCCAAGATGCCGGCTTTGCCGGCTTTCTCCTGCTATCCGGCGAGGACGGTGACAAGCCCTTGTTGGAGGTAACGGCTCCTTCCAAACAGATCGGCACCGAGACACTTCACCCGGAAACTACTCCCACCCTTTGCCACAGTACCGCCCCTCTATCGTCAACGGGCCCCACGCTGAACATCACCTACTCTATCCCCGGCCCAGAGGGGAAGGCGCTGGGCTTCCTGGTCGGCTCCCTGAACCTCACAGCCTTGAATCAGATCATGACCGAATCTCCGGGGCTGGGAGAAACGGGTGAAACCTACCTGGTCACTTCGTCCGGTCAGTCTATCCCAACCTTGACTACAGACGATAACACCCCGCTTTCCACCTTTCCTCACAGTCAGGGCATTGATGCTGCCCTGGCCGGGCACAGCGGCAGCGGGTTGTACGACAACTATGCCGGCCAGCCTGTCATCGGGGCCTACCGTTGGCTACCAGAGTTGCAGGCGGCCCTATTGGCCGAACAAACCCAGGCTGAGGCTTTTGCCCCAGAAGATGCCCTGGCCACAATGCTGGTTGGAACCACCCTGGCTGTGGCTTTGCTCACCACACTGCTGGCCGCTGTGGTGGCGCGACAAATCACGCGGCCTATTGTGCAACTGACAATGAGGGCCGTGGAAATTGCCAATGGCGACCTGGAACAGACAGTGCCGGTGAACCGCCGGGATGAGATCGGTGTCCTGGCTCAGGCTTTCAACATAATGACCGCCGAGTTACGGGCCCTATACGATGGGCTGGAGCATAAAGTCGCCGAGCGCACTGCCCAACTCCGAAAGGCCAACCGCCAACTGCGCTATCGAGCCATGCAGTTGACCGTCAGTGCCGAGGTGAGCCGGGTGGCAACTTCTATCCTGGACCTGGATACCCTGCTGAGCCGCGTGGTTGGATTGCTGCGAGACTATTACCGCCTCCTTTATGTAGCTATCTTTCTACTCGATGAGACGGGTCAGTGGGCGGTGCTGCGGGAGGGAAGTGGGGAACTGGGAGAGTCGTTGAAGGCTAAAGGGCAATGGCTGAGTGTGGGCGACCCCAGCCTGGTCGGCCAGGTGGCCAAAAAGGGCAAACCTCAGGTCCTTTCCAGAACCGACACCCGGGGTAGGCCCGAGTCTCATCTGCCACCTACCCGTTCAGAAGCAGCTTTTCCCCTCAAAATCGGGGGGCGTACCATCGGCGTGCTGGACATCCACAGCGTCCACGCCGACGCCTTTGATGACGACGACATCAAGGTGCTTCAGGGCGTCGCCGATCAGATCGCTATCGCCATTGAGAACGCCCGCACCTATGAACTGGAACGGGAAGCAGCCAGACAGTTGCGGGAGGCTGAGGAAATGCGCCGCCGCTTCCTGGCCCACATGTCCCACGAACTCCGCGAGCCGTTAACCAATATCATCGGCTTTTCCAGAATGATCCTCAAGGGCATTGATGGCCCTATCTCTGAGCAGCAGCGTAACGACCTGGAAATTATCCACGCCAACGGCCAACACCTGCTGGGCCTCATCAACGACCTGCTGGACGTGGCTGAAATCGAAGCCGGGCTAATGGAGTTGGATTTCAGGGAAGTGGACCTGAGGGAGATCATCAGCAGCGTGATGGCTACGACCGGTGCATTGGTGCGTGACAAGGACATCCAACTGCGGCAGGAGATCCACCCCGACCTGCCACTTATCGAGGCCGACGGGACGCGGCTGCGTCAAGTTCTGCTCAAACTACTTTCCAATGCAGCCAAATCTACTGACCATGGCTCTATCACCGTGCGAGCCTGGCCTGACGGCGATAGCGTTCAGGTGGCGGTGGCCGATACGGGGCCCGGCATACCACCAAAGGACCGGGCACGGGTGTTCGAGCCCCTCGAGCGAGATGAATCCGGCCTCAAGCGCCCCCGAGGAATTGGGGTGGGGCTGGCCCTGTGCAAAGAGTTCGTAGAGATGCATGGCGGCCGCATCTGGGTGGAGAGCGAAGAAGGGAGGGGTTCGACCTTTACCTTCACCTTGCCGATTCGGGCCAATGGAATAGACCGGCAGCGCTCCGCTGCTGTCGAACGAGCATAGAGGGCTTGCGCCGCGAAGCCTGGGAAGCCCTCGGCCTGAGCTCGGGCCGAAGGCCCGCGAAGCCTCACGCCGAAGGCTCACGAAGCCCCCCCACCTGCTGCAAGCCCATAGATCGTCAGGAGACGCAGGATGAGCGACAAAGACAAGACCAAAGAGGAACTTATTGAGGAGTTGCATAGGCTGCGCCGGCGAGTAGTCAAATTGGAGGAAGCGGAAGATGAGCGCAGGCGAGCAGAAGAAGCCCTGGCAGAAGAGCGCAATCTGCTGCGGATCATAATAGACAATCTGCCGGATTACGTCTATATCAAGGATACCGAGAGCCGCTATCTTGTCAGCAACATTGCGCACGCGCGCTTCCTGGGAGTGACGACGCCAGATGAAGTCATCGGAAAGTCAGTCTTTGAGCTTTACCCACCGGAACTGGCAGCGCAATACTACGCCGACGACCAGAAGGTCATTCGTTCTGGTCAGCCCCTGCTCAACCGGGAGGAACGCTCTGTAGACAGGGCGGGCAACAGCGTGTGGCTCTTAACCAGCAAAGTGCCCCTGCGCGATAGCGATGGGAAGATTATAGGTCTTGTAGGCATTGCCCGCGACATCACCGAGCGCAAGCAGGCGGAAGAGGCATTGCGACTCAGTGAAGAGCGGTTTGCCCTGGCTGTACAAGGCGCGAACGACGGGATATGGGACTGGGATATTCAAAACAACTCGCTCTACTGGTCCCCACGTATGAAGGAGTTGCTTGGGTACACTGATGATGAACTCGATATTGACTTTGAAACGTTTGAGTCACTTCTACATCCAGATGACAGGGAGATGACACAGGCAGCCATAGAAGCTCACCTGAAAGATCGGGTGCCGTTCGATGTGGAGCAGCGAATGCGCGCCAAATCGGGTGAGTATCGTTGGTTCAATGCGCGGGGGCAGGCGGTTTGGGATGAAGACGGGCGACCCATTCGCATGGTCGGTGCGGGCACCGACATTACCGAGCGTAAGCAAGCCGAAGCCAAGCTAAAGCGCCGGGCTACCCAACTGCAAGCTGTGGCCGAGGTCTCCCGCACCATCATTTCGGTGCTCGACCCCGACGAGCTAGTGCGCCAGGTGGTGAACCTGGTCCGCGAGCGTTTTGACCTCTATTACGTGGGGCTGTTCCTCCTCGACGAAGAGGGCCGGTTCGCCGTCTTGCGTGCCGGCACAGGCGAGGCCGGGCGCAAGATGCTGGAGGCCGGGCACAAGCTGAAAGTGGGCGGTGAATCTATGATCGGTTGGTGCATAGCGAACGCCCAGGCCCGCATTGCCCTGGACGTGGGTGAGGAAGCGGTGCGTTTCGACAACCCGCTGCTACCCGAAACCCGCTCGGAGATGGCGTTGCCCCTCATCTCACGCGGACAAGTCATCGGGGCTATGACTATTCAAAGCACCCAGGCCGCTGCCTTCTCCGAAGAGGACATCTCTGTGCTACAGACAATGGCCGACCAACTGGCCAATGCCATCGAGAACGCCCGCCTGTTCGAGGAGACCCGCTATCGGGCCGATCAACTCAGGGTGGTGAACGAAGTAGGCCGTACCCTGGCTTCTATTCTGGATTTGGATACATTGCTGGAGCAGGTGGTCCGGCTGATTAGAGATACCTTTGATTATTACCAGGTCACTCTGGCGCTGATCGAAGACAACACACTGGTACCAAAGAGCTGGGCTGGAGCACTGAGTGCCTTCCCTGTCGAGGCCGCCCGTCTGGACCTCAGCACAGGGGAGAGCATCGTCGCCAAGGTTGCGCTTAGCGGAACCTCTCTACTGGTGCCCGATGTCCGTCAAGATCCTTCGTATGTGCCCCTACCGGGCCTGGAAGAGGTTCAATCGGAACTCACCGTCCCCCTGAAGTCCAAAGACCAGGTTATCGGCATATTGGACGTGGAAAGTGACCATCTGGCCGCTTTTGACGAAAGAGACCTGACAGTGCTGGAGGCTCTGGCCGGCCAGATTGCTGTGGCCATAGAGAATGCCCGCCTGTTCGAGCAGACCCGGCGGACCGGTTTCCTCCTGGGTTTGCGCGTCAAAGAACTCGCCTGCCTGAACGACATCGGGCACAAAATAGAGGAGACTCCGCCGGTACCAGAGTTCCTGCAATGGGTGGCGGGACGCATCCCGCCGGCCATGCAGTACCCGGAGGTGTGCCTGGCGGCCGTCGAGTTCGAAGACCGGGTCTACGGTGCGGCCGAGGCGGTGAAGCTGCCGTGCCAGATGGTACAGGCCCTGCGCATCGGCGGCAAAGTTGTGGGCCGCATATACATTTCATACACCGAGAAGCTAGACTTTCTGGATGAAGAGAGTGCACTGCTGGGTGACATCGTCAGGCGAGTGAGTGGCTACATTGAAAGCCGCCGCCTGTTCGAGCAGACCCAGGAGGCGTTGGCAGAGACCGAGGCGCTTTATCGCGCCGGCCGGGCCATCGGAGAGGCGACTTCTGTCCAAGACATTGTGCGCGGTGCGGCAGAGGTGGCGGTATCGTTAGGGTTCTCCGCCTGCTCGCTGACTCTGATCACTGCTACCGACGAGAAGGGTGTACCTATCCAGGGCGACATCTACTCCATACTCATCACCGGAGATGAGATGATACCCATCGCACCCATTTCCAGCTTTCCGATAACCGACCGCATGGCGACCCGCCACGCTCTGGAAGACCCCGATTTTGTGCTGATCTACAAAGACAGCGCAGACCCCCGCATAACCATCCCCGACAAAGTGCGGGAGACAATGCGCAATACGGGAATGCGGGGGATGGTGACTGCGGGGCTGAGTGCTCGGGGACAACCTTTGGGTTTTCTGACTTTCAGCAGTGCTATGCCGCTGACCGATTTCCCGCAAGAGCACGTCCGCCGCATCCGCACCGTCGCCGACCAGATAGCCGTCGCTGTGGAGACCCAGCGCCTGCTTGAGCAGACCCAGG
>JAOZOT010000099.1:6162-10101 GCA_029933115.1 Anaerolineae bacterium
CTGCTTGAGCAGACCCAGGCTGCTTTGGCCGAGACCGAGGCTCTCTACCAGGCCAGCACCGAACTCAATGCCGCTCAAACCTACGACGACATACTAACTGTACTCCGCAAACACACCCTCCTCAGCCAAGCCGACCGCAACGTCACTATTGACATGTTCAATCGCCCGTGGACTGAGGAGCAGATGCCAGAATGGGCCGATGTCCTCGCGCGTTGGACTCGGATCCCCCCAGAGGTTGCTGATTCACGGCATTTCACCTCTCCAGCGTGGGCTGCCACCCTGCAGCCCGACGCCCCGGCGATCATCACAGACATAGAAAGCGACCCACGCATAGACGAGAGGACACGGACTCTATTCACTCAGCGCTTCCAGGCCCGCTGCACGATCTTTGTGCCGCTGGTGGTAGGCGGACAGTGGATTGGTTACATCAATGGGATCTACAGCGAGCCGACCGAATTCCCAGAGGCCGAACTGCGTTTCCTAATGAGCTTGTCTGGTCAGGCGGCGGTGGCCGTCCAGAACATCCGGCTGCTCGAACAGGCGCAAGCCCACGCCGAGGAACTATCTGTCCTCAACGAAATGGGCCGTGCCCTGACCACCGTGCTGGACGTGGACGCGGTCATCGAAAACATCTATCGCCATACCTCTCGCCTGATGGACGCGACCAACTTTTACGTTGCTCTGTACGATCCACAGCAGGACTTGGTGAGCTTCCCTTTTTACGCCGAAGGGGAACAGATTCGCCAGGCAGGATCACGCCGGGCCGGAAACGGGCTTACAGAGTACGTGCTCCGAACCCGTGAGCCGTTGCTCCTCGAAGAGAACGTCTCCGCTCAGGTGGAACAACTGGGATGTGACCAGATTGGACGGGAGGCCCAATCGTGGCTAGGTGTGCCCATGACGATAGGCGAACGGGTGATTGGAGTGATTGCCGTTCAAAGCTACACTACTCCACGAACTTACAATGAACATCACCGCGATTTGCTGAGCGCCGTCGCCGGCCAGGCAGCTATTGCCATTGAAAACGCCCGCTTGTTCCAGGAGACGCGGGCCCGCGCCGAGCGCGAGCACATCATCCGCGAAATCACGGATCAGATGCAGCGGGCTACAGACGTGGAAACCCTGATGCGCATCACGGCAGAGGAGTTGAATCGGGCCCTGGGCGGCTCGCGTACCTACGTGCACCTGGGCTCAGAGCTATAGTCAGTGCTCCTGTCGGATGTGCCGCCTGGCGGAGGACAACTCATCCTCCCACAGGTTGCGAACCCTGCGGGAGGGTCAAAGCCGCTTGGGGACGGGTGAAGCTCGCACCACAAGCACATCATCGCTCCCGCCGGATGTGTCATCCGGCGGACGGGCTGAAGCCCGCACTGCCGGGAGGGAGACCACCTGACACCATGAGCCCGGAAAAGCCTGCATCCCTGGGCAAAAGTGCGTCGCCCTCCCACGAGGCCATACAGTTACGAAACAGGAGAAACTCATGAACGAGAAAGCTTCAACAGTCAGAATGTTGTGGTTGGTGTCTCTCATCACCCTGCTCTTGCTGGCCGGCTGTGGTCCCAAGGAGGGGGAGACTGTCACTCAAATCAGAGTAGGAGTCATCGCTCCTCTAACAGGTAGCATCCCGGCGGTGGGCCAATCCACCAAGAATGCAGCCGAGTTGGCCGTTAAAGAGGTGAACGAGGCCGGGGGGCTGGACATCGGTGGACAGAAGATGGAAATAGTCCTTCTTATCGAAGACGACGAGGACAAGGAAGAATCGGCCGTCAGTGCGGCTCAGAAGCTGATCAATCAGAGCAACGTGGTGGCCATCATCGGGCCCCAGGCCAGTCGCAACGCCATCCCTGCCTCAACCATCGCCGAGAACGCCCGTATACCTATGATCAGCCCCTGGTCCACCAATCCCGAAACCACCGCCGGCAAGAAGTACGTCTTCCGGGTAGCCTTCATTGACCCTTTTCAGGGCCGGGTAATGGCCCGGTTTGCGATGGAAGAACTGGGAGCCAGGAAGGCAGCCGTTCTGTACGATGTGGCCAGCGCCTACAACAAAGGCATCGCCGAGATATTTAAACAGGTCTTTGAGGAGGCCGGAGGGCAGGTGGTTGCTTTCGAGACCTACACCACCGGCGAAGAGGACTTTCGCACCCAATTGACTGCTATCAGAGATTCAGGAGCCGACGTCCTCTTTCTGCCCAACTATTACAACGAGGTCCCCCTGCAGGTGCGGCAGGCCCGTAAGTTGGGGGTGAAGGCCACCATCATCGGCAGCGATAGCTGGGGCCGGTTGAGCCCCGAGGACATGGCCGATATGGAGGGGCTCTTTTTCAGCACCCATTACGCTCCCGACATCGCCAGCGATGTAGCTCAGGATTTCATCAAAAAGTACAAAGCAGCTTATGGAGAAGTTCCTGACGACGTGGCGGCCTTGACTTACGATGCCTTCGGTATGCTCTTTCAAGCTATGAAGAGCCAGGGCAGAGCCGATCCTGAATCCATCCGCAACGGCCTGGCTGCCATCAGTCGGTACGAGGGCGTGACCGGGATGATGGAGTACAAAGGGACGGGAGATCCGGTCAAGAGCGCGGTGATCCTCCAGATCAAAGACGGGGAGTTCACCTTCTACAAATTGGCCAGTCCATGACAGCGTGCCTGAAAAACGTCCGCAGTGACGACTTTACTCCCACAGGTTAGGCAGCGATTGAAGTGACTTTCGAACCTGCGGGAAGGTCACTGCAAAGTGTCGAATAGTGAGGACACGCTCTGAGAGTCCTGGGAGGATGGTTCACATGAGATTCTGGACAAGGAGTCTGACAAGCCGGTTGGCCATCTATTTCTTGCTGCTGGGGCTTATCCCACTGGTCATTGCCAGCTATGTTGCCTACAACAGCGGCAAAGAGATCCTAAAAAGACATGCTTTCGATCACCTCCAGGTGGCTGTTACCTTGAAAGAGAAAGAGATCAACCGCTGGATTGACGACAAGACGCGGAGCACCCGGTTGCTGGCGCGGGCGCCCATCGTCCGCCAGTACTCAAGGGCACTGCTGACCGAACCCGAGACAAGCCCCGACTTTTCGACCGCTTACAAAGTCCTGGGAGATTACCTGACGATGGTCCTGGCTGAAGAGCCTGACTTCCTGGAGATATTTATCCTCACCGACGTTGGTGGAAAAGTGGTCCTTTCTACCAACAAAGCACGCGAGGGGGAATACAACGTCACCAGTACTTATTTCACCGAAGGCCGTAAGGCGACTTATGTCCAGAATGTCTACTTTTCAGTGCCTTTGGGCAGGACAACCATGACTATCGCCACCCCTCTCGAAGATGAGACAGGTCAACGGGTGGGGGTGCTTGGTGCTCACCTCAACCTGGACAAGCTGGACGAGATTATGATTGAGAGTGGGATTCCAGGGGCCACGAGCGAGACGTATCTGGTTGACAAGTACAATGTCTTCGTTTCAATGGCCAGATTCGGAGGGGAAGATTTTCCCCGTGGGGTACACACCAAAGGGATAGACGCCGCCTTGCAGGGCAACGATGGAACCGGCCTCTATGAAAACTACCGAGGGGTGCCCGTGATCGGCGCCTATCACTGGCTGGCAGACCGTGAGTTGGCCCTATTGGCCGAGGTGGAGCAAGAAGAAGCTTTTGCCCCGGCGAGAGAGTTGGCTCGGACTATTGCCCTGGTGGGCCTGGGAGCAGTAGTGGCAATCGCTCTGGCCGCCTATCTCTCGGCCAAACAGATATCTAGGCCGATTGTGGCCATCACCGAGGCCGCGACCAAGATCGCTGCCGGTGATCTGACTCAGAGGGCACCTGTGCTCACCAGAGACGAGGTCGGTGTTCTGGCCAATGCCTTCAACAGCATGGCCGCCCAGCTTCAGGAATTGATTGAAACCCTGGAGCAACGCGTCGCCGAGCGCACCCGCGACCTCCAGGCCG
>JAOZOT010000563.1 GCA_029933115.1 Anaerolineae bacterium
AATTTTTCCTCTCCTGCGCCCTCGGAGTGGGGCAGCCTGCCCAACCACGATTGAATGTAGAGCTACCACTTTTTGTTGATGAAGCGCGATAGCGCACGTTGGCAGTTATGGACACACTTTGTTGAAGCCTTGGAAATTGCCGAATCCGACTTTACCGACTACTTGTCCAACCTGGAAGACTACGAGAATCGCTTGGCACGCCAGGAGAACCCATGACCCATACCCCTTCAAATAAAGTGCCGGATAGATACCGCGATGCCTTTGTCAAGGCTGTCCAGGAGTGGCAGGAAAGTGACCCCTCCGTGCAAGCTCAGCGCGGCGGTTGCCCGCTGGAGTTCGTGGAGCCTTCAACCTGCCGGGTGACAGTCTCTTTCTTCGGCACTGCCTACGTTGTCGAGCATCCCACCGCTCGGGTTTGGGCCCAGGAGACGGGCAAGATGCCGTCCTATGGCTTGCAGACCCTGTTTCTGCACTACCTGCTGACCGCCGATGGCCGCCCTTTGACCGGGGAATGGGTGAGCTTCCGTGAGTTGCCTGACGGGTTGTTCTACCAGCAGGCCTTTCGCCAGCGTTCCCTCCTTCCGTTGGAGGGCAAATTCGGCCACGACCGACCGGCTTTCGAGAAAGCAGCCACGGCATTGGGGGGCGAGAAACTGGACCTGGCCGAGAGCAGCTTCCGCTTTTATGCTCTGCCCCGCGTGCCCCTGGCAGCCCTGCTGTGGACGGGAGACGAGGAGTTCCCACCTGCGGTCCAAATCCTGTTCGACGCCTCGGCCGGTGGTTATCTGCCTACGGAAGACCTGGCTATGGTGGGGGGGATGCTCAGCGGATCACTCTTGCGTTACGAGGAGAAACCATGACCAAAACCATTGCTATTGCCGGTAAAGGCGGGACGGGCAAGACGACCGTCGCCGCCCTCTTGATAAGATATCTGGTGGATAACAAGAAAGGGTCGGTGCTGGCCATTGACGCCGACCCCAGCACTAACCTGAACCTGGCCCTGGGCGTGCCACTGGAGGAAACGGTGGGGGACATCCGTGAGGAGACGTTGCAGGAGGTGCAAAGCGGACGCTCCCTGGGCGGGATAAGCAAGCCCGATTACCTGGAGCTACGGGTCAACCAGGCGCTGGTGGAAGCGGAAGGGTTCGACCTGCTGGCTATGGGGCGGCCCGAAGGACCGGGCTGCTACTGCGCGGCCAACAACATGCTGCGCGTCTGTGTGGACCACCTTTCCAAAGCCTACGACTATGTGGTCATTGACAACGAGGCCGGGCTGGAGCACCTCAGCCGGCGCACCACCCGTGACGTTGACCTCTTGCTTATCGTCTCCGATCCCACCACGCGCGGCCTCATCGCTGCCGCGCGGGTGGCCGAACTGATCAAAGAGCTGCACACCCACGCCGGTCAAGTGCGGCTGGTGGTCAACCGGGTGACAGGCGGCGATGGGGACGAGCCGCAACTGGCCCCACCCTTGCAGCAGATCATCGCCGACAACAACCTGCAACTCATTGGCCTCATCCCCCAGGACCCCACAGTGGCCGAATTCGATGCCTTGGGCAAACCTTTGGCCGAACTGCCGCCTGATACGCCTGTGCGCAGGCGGGTGGAGGAGATCATCACCTCCATTGACGGCCTTTTGTAAAGGTGCTCCTGCCGGTTGCCAAATCCGGCGGGAGCAGCCTGGATTTGACAATCCAAGCTGAGCAGAGTCGGAAGGATAGAGCATGGGCGTAACCATCGCCGTGGTGGATGGCATGGGTGGCGGCATCGGAACCCAGATCGTCACCCAGATACGGAAAGAACTGCCCCTCGACGTGGAAATCATCGCTTTGGGCACCAACGCCATCGCCACCGACAGAATGATGCGGGCCAAAGCCAACCGGGGCGCCAGTGGCGAGAACGCCATCCGGGTTTCCATAAACTCGGCCGATTTCATCATCGCTCCCATCGGCGTGGTCGTCCCCCACTCAATGATGGGTGAGATCACCCCACCTATCGCCGAAGCTGTGGCTACCGCCCGGGGTCACAAGCTCTTCCTGCCCATCAACCAGCCCCATTTCGAGATTGTGGGCATTGAGTGGAAGGCCCTCACCAAACAAATCAGCCAAGCCATTGACACCGTGCGCCAGATGGCTTTACCTGACCTAGCAGAGTCGTGAATGTATACCAGTTTACAGTGATCATCGAACGTCAGCCTGAGGGTGAATACCCGGTCTCTGCACCTGCCCTTCCGGGTTGCTACACCGAGGGGCGCACCCTGGAAGAGGCCCGCGAAATGGCCGCCGACGCCATTCGTGCCTACTGTGCCAGCCTGAACACGGCGAACCAAGCCCGGTTGAGTCGTCGGAGGAGCAGTTCACCGCTTACTCGTGACAAGTTCGTTGAGTTACTCAAGCAGCAGGATTTACAGTCTGTTGTCTACTCATTGCAGAGAGCAGAGACCGGCCGAATAGCGGCGGAAGAGGATTTAGACGAAAGATGGGCACTTATTTGACAGCGCCTCGATAGTATGGTATCATAACACCCGCCAACATGAAGTTGGCGGTAAGTCCGCACGTAAACGTGGGCAAGTGATCGGGTGGGGCATGTTCCCACA
>JAOZOT010000564.1 GCA_029933115.1 Anaerolineae bacterium
GTCGGAAGGCCCCTTCCGAGCCATTGTCACGTTGACTCTTTCCGGACAGTATTGTCTATGAAAGGGTTCGTAGTTCACACCAGTTGTTGAATAAAGCGCCGTGTTTCGGGCCGCCCGGCGAATGAACTGGCGGGCTACTCCAGGCCCGCTCGGCCTTCGCCGAGCGGTGGAGAAACCGCCGCAGGGCGGTTTGGCCCGGCGTAGCACGCGGTTTTAACCGTCAGGCGGAGGCCGAGGGCTCCCCAGGCTTCGCTGCGCAAGCCCACACCGGGGTCACGGCGTGGTGAACTCGATGCTCAATCCATCGTAGAGGGGGCTCCCGGTACCGTTGCACCAGTACTGTTGGGCAGCAGTACCATCGGCGTTCTCCACCCCCACAGTGGCCGACGAGGTGTTGGAGAGCGATTGATACTGGAGCAGGATAGTGTTATCCTTTTTGAGGACGATCTCAAAAGTCTCTCGGGCCGAGTTGCCGTAGTGCGAGACTTTGTACCACTCTATGACAAAGGTCTCGCTATCCACTTGCTTGGTATATATGGTGCCACTGCCTCCACCATCGGCGGGCTGAAGATCATCCCAGAAAGCATAAATGGCGTTATTGGGTGTACTGGTGTTGGGCAGGCAGCCGTTGGTCCAGGTTGTATAGCCGTTGGCGAAGCTGGCGAGTCCATTGGAAGAGACCCAAAGCTCGTTGTAAGTCGTGCCGTAGAAGCGAAAGTCGAAGGGCAGGTCTATCCGCCGGGCATCGTCGTCACCCAGGGGCAGGATGGTGCCGTCAGCGGTGATGTCAATCCAGTTCCCAAAATTCATCGTGACCAGGGGCAGGTAGATCTTTTCGATGGACGAGGTGTAGACCAGGGTCACGCCCACATCTCGCGGGCTATTTTGAATGTAGGTGGTGGAGCTGGTGATGTGGATCGTGGTTGAGTAGGTGCCCTGGCCCACCACGCTCTTGTCAACGCTGACGGCAAGCTCTCCTGGTGAGGGAGGGGAGGCGTCGCCTGAGGTGGGAGGGCCGATGGAAAGCCAGGCTACATCTGGGTTTTCGGCGGCGCTCCATTGCAGGGTGCCGTACATGGCTCCATTACCGATGCGCAGGGTCTGGGAGAGGGGGTTGGTGGTAGCCGGCTGGGCCAGGAAGCCCATTGAGGAGGGAGTGACCAAGGAAGGGGCTGTGGCCTCCAGGGCCCGGCGGGCGTTGATGCGTCCAAAGCCGTAGTAGTCATCGCGGCCGGCCGCGCCCAGGTCGTCGGCGGTCTGCTTGATGATGCTCTCTACCTGGGTGTTGCTCAGAGCAGGGTTCACCGACCAGACC
The DNA here is from genome assembly GCA_029933115.1 of Anaerolineae bacterium. Lineage (GTDB taxonomy): Bacteria > Chloroflexota > Anaerolineae > E26-bin7 > E26-bin7 > E26-bin7. Next base: position 1,316 of record JAOZOT010000564.1, read on the forward strand.
AGCGCCGCCAGCCCGGCCACGTGAGGGCTGGCCTGCGAAGTCCCGTTCATCCACTCATACGTCGAGCCGCCCCACCAATAGGTGCTGTAGATGTTAACGCCGGGTGCGGCTACGTCAACCTCGGGGCCATAGTTGGAAAACGAGGCTCTCTGGTCATTGCTATCAGTGGCGGCCACGGCGATCACTTCAGGGTAGCGGGCCGGGTAGCTTACCGCAGAGTTGGTGTTGCCCGTGGCGGCCACAACCACGCACCCCAGGTCGTGAGCGTATTTGACTGCATCTTTCAGCACCGAGGAGAAGGTTGACCCGCCCAGGCTCAGGTTGATAATGTCGGCTCCTTCGTTGGCTGCGTAGATGACCCCGTTGGCTACGTCTTCGTATCCCCCCTTTCCATAATCGTTCAGCACTTTGACCGGCATGATCTGAGCGCCCCAGGAGAGGCCGGCCACACCGGTGCTGTTGTTTGTCTTGGCGGCGGCGATACCGGCTACGTGGGTGCCGTGGCCGTGATCGTCCTGGGGGCTGTTGTCATCATTGACAAAGTCCCAACCATTGACGTCGTCCACCTTGCCGTTGCCGTCGTCGTCCACTCCGTTGCCGGGGGTCTCGTCGGGGTTGACCCAGATTTTGTCGGTCAGGTCGGGATGGCTCAGGTCGGTGCCGGTGTCTACGATAGCGATGGTCACATTGGCGTTGCCGGTGGTGATGTCCCAGGCAGCAGGAGCCTCTATCTTGGTCATCCCCCACTGTGAACTCCAATGGGTATCGTTGGGGGTTATGAAAGCGCGGGCGATGTAGTTGAGTTCGGCGTATTCCACGTAGGGGCTGCTTCTGAGAGCTTTTATGACTTGGAACAGGTCGGTTTTCTCGTCAACTTTCAGCTTGTAGATGCGGTTCAAGCCTGCCTGCACCAGGATGGCTCTGGCCCTCGATTCGGCCGGCAACGCTTCTACCATCATGTCCAGGGCGGTGATTTTGTAGCGGGCGCTGAGAGCGTTCAGGAAGGGCAGATCGGTCGCCAGCCGCCCTTGCTCATCGAGCCCGAGAGCCTGGGGGTGGACTCCGGCTTTGAATTTGACGATGATTTCACCGGGCACGGATTCTGCTTGTGAAGACGGCGGTTCGGACGGGTTGGTAGCGTGGGTTATGACCGGACCCATCAGCAGGAGGCTCGTCAGTAATACAAGTGTCATGCACCGGGCAACAATACGGATCATGGCTACCTCAATAGAGAACCGACCGAGAAGCTGGCCTCGGCGGGTTTTTACTCTATGAAGAATT
>JAOZOT010000565.1 GCA_029933115.1 Anaerolineae bacterium
TGCCTTGCTATGCGGAGAACGAGACTCTTCGCCTTCGGCTCAGAGTGACAATCCAGCCATCATTTGCCCATTTGCGATATCCATTTTCAAGAAGTGCCCGGTAGCAAATACCACCACAGGCAGTAAGCGATACGCAACCTCAGAAGTCAGGGGTCAAAACGATTCTTTTCATCAGCTTGCCGCTATGGGCTTCCTCGAACGTCTCTCGGATGGTGCTCATAGGGCGGGTCTCCACAAAGGGCTCTATCTGGATTTTCTTGCTGAGGACCAATTCCAGGGCTTTGGGGTAATGCTTGGGCAGGCAGCCCCAGGTGCCGATGATCTCGGCGTCGAAGGCCATCAGCCGGGAGAGCGAGTACTCGTTGACGTTGGTTGAGAAGCCCACCCAGATCAGCTTGCCGATGAAGGAAAGCAGCGCCAGGGCTATTTCTTGCCCCCCCTTAGAGCCACTCACCTCGAAAATCTTCCAGCCGTAATTGTGTGGGAGGCCGTTCTCCTTGCACAGGGCACGGAACTCGTCCCGCACGGTCTTGACGTCTTTGCCGGCCGGGTTGATGATATAGTCGGCGCCGTATTGGAGCATGCGCTCCAGCTTTTCCTGATTGATATCAATACCGACTACCGTCCCGGCCCCAAACGCCTTGGCCATCTGCACCACGTACGAACCCACACCGCCCGCCGCCCCGACGACGACCACCCGGTCGCCTTTCTGCAGGTCGGCGCGCGTGGCGGCCTGGTAGGGCGTGGTTATGGCGTCGGCCACTACTGCCAAGCGCTCCAACGGCACGTCGCCTCTGTTCTCGACGACACAAAGGTCGGCCGCGGGGACAGGGATGTGGCTGGAAAAGCCGCCGTAGATACCCAGGCTGTTGCCCGGCATCTTCTGCGCCAGGCAGCGATTGCCCCGCCCGGCATCGCAGATGGGGCAGTTGTTGCAAGGCATGACGGCGGGGACGATCACTTCTTTGCCGAGCCACTCCTCCTCCCCGGCGACGACCCGACCGCTGATCTCGTGGCCCAGAGTCAGGGGAGGCTTGTTCACAGTGGGCACCCCGTAGTAAAAGTACCCCAGGTCAGTATGGCAGACCCCACAGCCGGCGATTTCCACCAGCACCTCGCCCGGCTGCAATTCCGGCATGGGGATGGTGGTCTTTTCCAGTTTGCCGGGGATCTTTTCGCCGGTCTCCTTGTCCTTGGTCCAGGGCTGGACCATCTGCCAGGTCTGTATGACATCAGGCACGCTTGTCATTGGTCACCTCTCTCCTTTCAATTCAAGAGCAGGAAATCAGAGGGAGCAAACTGCCCCCCGATTCCCTAACCACCCAACTACCTAACCACCTAGCAACCTACCTACTCCTTCGGCTTGGCCAAGACCTCGGCGAACAACTCTTCGTTGACCAGCCGTGCCTCGGCCAGGAGACGCCGGTACTTGATAAAGTCAATGGTGTCCTTGCCGGTCATCTTCCTGGTGTTAAAAGCGTGGAAGCCCAGGAAAGCCTCGCTGGCCATATTGGCTGCCAGCCAATGGCGGTAGTAGTCCTTGCCTATATCCCAGAAGAACCTCTTCTTGGCCTTCACCGAGTCAATGGACATCTGCAAGCAGTGCGGGAACAGATTGGTGAAAGTCCACAGCACTTTGTTGACTTCTTTGTCCAAGAGTTCGAAATCGGTGGTGGCGTTCTTCACGAACTCGCGGGCTTCTTTAAGCTCGTCGCCGGTCTTGAACTCGCCATAAACAATCTCCCCGTTCTCGACGTATTTATCGGTGATTACCTGGGGGTTTCTGATCCACTGGCCATCCTGTTTGATCACGGGCACGACCTTGCTGATATAGCCCTTCCTATACATCTTGTAAGCACTCCACAACTCACAGGAGATGCAGTTCCACATGGCGTCTTCCATGTTGAGGAACCAGGGCAAGAAATCGGAAGAGCCCCCCACAGGCGCCGAGCCGTGCCTGGGCCCGGCCTGACCGAAGACGGCCAAATCGGAGGCTATGGCAATGTCGCAGGCCCCGCCGATCTCCTGGCCACCGGCCACTCTCATGCCATTGACCCGACAGATGACCGGCTTCTTGCAATTGAGAATGCTATCCACCATGCCGTTAAAGAGGTCCATGTAGAGGGCGTATTCGGTGGGTCTCTGGCTGTAGTACTCGGCGTACTCTTTGGTGTTTCCACCGGTGCACCAGGCTCTGTCACCCACGGCGGTAAAGACTACTGCCACCACCTCGCGGTCCATAGAGGCCCGATGCATACCGGCAATCACCCCCTTCACCATTTCGGTGGTGTAGGAATTGTACTGCCTTGGATTATTCAGGATAACCCAGGCTGAGTACAATCCTTCAACGGGGTTGCCCTCTGGATCAATGATCGGCCTTTTCTCGTACATGACGCATGGGGGCTCGGTGCCGAAATGCTCCTCTCCCCAGAGGAAGTGATCTTTGATCCCCCCTTCTCTTGGCAGCCATTCAATACCCATCTTTGTGCCTCCCTTCTGATTCTGTGGTAAGTCCGCACGTAAACGTGGGCAAGTGATCGAGTGGGGCAGCCTGCCCAACCACGATTGAGTGCAGAGCTACCGATTCTGTAACT
>JAOZOT010000566.1 GCA_029933115.1 Anaerolineae bacterium
CCGCGCTCGCATCTTTCCATGGAGGTCTGCTATATGAATCCCGTCGCTTTTCAAATTGGTCCGTTTGCCGTGCACTGGTATGGCATCCTCATCGTGGGTGGTGCCTTGCTCGCCGCCTACATAGCCACCATCGAGGCCAGGCGCCGGGGCGAGAACCCTGATCACGCTTGGGACGCTCTGGCCTTGTGTTTGCTCTTTGGCATCATCGGGGCTCGGCTTTATCACGTTTTTTCTATCCCCGCAGGCTGCACACCAGAGACCCCATACGCATGTGGTTGGTATTGGTATCGAAAACACCCTATTGATGCCATTGCTTTCTGGCACGGTGGTTTCCGAGGGTTGGCCATCTACGGCGCAGTGGCCGGTGGCGTTTTGGCCGTCTTTGTCTATACCCGCTACGCCAAGCTCAGTTTCTTGCGTTGGCTGGACATCGGTGCCCCGGGCCTTATTTTGACCCAGGCTATCGCTCGCTGGGGCAACTACATTAATCAAGAGCTCTATGGCCCTCCCACCGATTTGCCCTGGGGCATCTACATCCCTCCATCCCACCGGCTGCCTGGCTTCGAGGCCTACGAGCGTTTCCACCCCGTCTTTTTCTATGAATCCATGTGGAATCTGCTTGGGTTCATTGTATTGATGTACGTGAGCCGTCGTTTCGCCTCTCGTCTTTTGGATGGCGACGTGTTCTGCCTTTATGCCATCTGGTATCCTTTTGGACGCTTTTTCCTCGAGTTTTTGCGCCCAGACGCCTGGAAGATAGACGGCATAGCCACGGCCCAGATCATCGCTGTGGCATCCATAGTTACCTCGCTGGCCTTCATATTCTATCGGCACCGCAGGGCTGGAGCAGTGTCCAAGCCATCAGCCGATGATGAGGAAAGCGGCGAGGCGGACGAAGCCCTGCGAGAGCCTATCCAATAGACACAGATGAAGAGACGCTATCCGGCAAAGGTGTTAGCCTGCCTTGCTACAACCCTCCTTGTGTCAGCCTGTGGGCCAACTTCTCCTGTTCAAAGAACCATTCCCGTGACCCCCAAGGGTGTTGAGAGCGTTGAGCCTGAGCCGACCCGTACCTTGGCGCTGCTGCCTACCAAAACATCTGATTTCGATCTCCTCACACAGACCCCTGCTCCTCTCCCCGCAACCGTCTCGCCAGTGGCTCCTGACGATGAAACCATCGCCGCCTTGATCTCGCTGACCTGTCTCTCCCACGGCGTGGCCGACGTACAAGTCGCCGTTGGCCAGGCCGAAGGTGGGCAAAAAGTGGCCATTGTAACCCTCGAGACAGATACCGACGACCTGGAAGAAGTCGCTTCGGTGGTGGAAGCTATCCTGCGGGCCGTCTACCAGGTCAATTCTGGGGGCGTCCAGGCCGACCTGGATTTTGTCTCCATTGTCATTGGCAACGCTGCGGGCATGACGGCCATGACGGTCACCGTCCCCATGACTGAACTGGAAGCGTGGATGGCCGGAGAAATAACCAACGAGGAATTTATCGCTGCCTGGGTCATCAAGGATTTCTAACATCAATACGGCCGGACATTGGTAGATTGAGCTCGGAATGAGTCGAGAAGCCCTTGGGCCGAAGGCTTTCGACGAGACCCGCTGTGCAAGCCCGTAAGGCCCAACCCATTTGAGCAGACCTTGTTGACTTTAGCAGGCAAGTTGTAGTATACTCATGGTGAGGCCCGGTAGTGAATATTAGCAGACCTTCGGAGTAGCGGAACTTTCACGTTTGACCGATGCAGAACAAATTCTGCCACTCCGCCAACAAGTTTGCAGGAGGTGGTGAGGATGTTTTACTTTGACCCTTTGTATTTTGTCTTTGCCCTGCCGGCGTTGTTGCTGGCCTTCTACGCGCAGTTCAAAGTCCAGTCGTCCTATCGCAAGTACCTGCGGGTGCCCAACCAACTGGGCATTAGCGGCCTGGAAGCAGCGCAACGCCTGCTCTACGCCAACGGCCTGAGCCACGTGCGCATCGAGGGCACGCGGGGTGAGTTGACCGACCATTACGACCCTCGCACGCAGACTTTGCGCCTTTCGGCCGGCGTGGCTCGCAGCCATTCGGTGGCCGCCTTGAGCATCGTAGCCCACGAGGTGGGTCACGCCGTGCAGGATGCCACGGCCTATGCCCCTCTGAAGCTGCGTTCAGGACTGGTGCCTATGGTCAACATTGGCTCATGGCTGGGGCCTGTCCTCTTTATAGTGGGCCTGCTGTTCAACTCCCCCAATCTGGCCTGGGTGGGAGTGGCGGCCTTTGCCGGCAGCCTGGTCTTTGCCATTGTCACTCTACCTGTGGAGTACAACGCCAGCAGCCGGGCGATGCAAATGCTCCAGGGCAGCGGCCTGGTCAGCCAAGCGGAACTGAGAGGAGCCAAGAGCGTCCTCTCGGCGGCGGCTCTGACCTACGTGGCCGCCGTGGCCCAGGCTCTATCCACGCTCCTCTATTACATCTTTCTGCTGACCGGCTTCCGCCGCCGCGATTGAGGGCCAACTCCGCCCGCCGGATTTGCATTGGGCTGGCGGGCAGCGGATTTGATGAAGGTTGAGAAAATAGTTCGGTAATCCGGCCCGACCCAAGCGCGGGGCTGAAG